>NZ_MRCT01000011.1 GCF_002208625.1 Methanobrevibacter sp. 87.7 | reverse complement strand
ATATTTTTTTTTTTAAAAATAAAAAAAAGAATTAGAGTTTAATTTAAAACTCTACATTCTCCAGAATATATTTTTACTAAGTTTCCATTAGTTTCTTCAACGATTAAAGCACCTTCTTTGTTAATACCTACTGCATATCCAGTAATTATTTTATCATAAGGTTGTTTGATTTCTACATTTTTGCCTATTGTGTGGTTATGTCTTCTCCATTCATTGAAGATAAAATTAAAGTCTTCTTCTAAGAATTTATTATAGCAATATTCAAATTCTTTTAAGAATTTTACAAGTCCTTTAATATTGTTAACATGATCAGTTACTTCTGTAAGTGATATTGCATTAGTTCTAAGTTCTTCTGGTAATTCATTAATATCTATTTGTGAATTAATACCAACACCAACAATAATACTTTGTAAATCATTGAATTTAGCAATAGATTCTGTTAAGATTCCACATACTTTTTTATCATTGATTAATATATCATTAGGCCATTTGATTTCAGATTCGATGTTAAAAGCTTTTAATGTACGTGTTACTGCAACTGCAGTAGTAAGTGTTAATAATGGTGCTTTTGCAGGAGATATATCTGGTTTTAATATAATGGATAACCAAATTCCTCCTTCAGGAGATTCGTATTTTTTACCGGATCTTCCTTTACCCATTGTTTGTGTTTCTGAAATAATTACAGTTCCGTTAGAAACATGATCTGATAAAAATTTTGCAACTATATTTGTAGATTTTACTGATTTAAAACAGTATAATTCTCTACCTATTTCTTTAGTTTCAAGTAAACCTCTAATTTTTTCTCTAGGTATTGAGTCTATAGGTTCAGTACCTAATTCTTTAACACCTTTTGTTAAATCTTCAATACCTATTTGTAAAATTTCTTCTGCACTTTTATCCTTTAAGTTTAACTTATTTGCTAAAAGGTTTAAAATGTCCTTATTCATTTTTATCACAATTATCTTCTATTTTTATTAAGTTCATTAATTTTAGTTTCATTTAAATATGATCCAACTGCTGCAGAAATTGCTGCAATTTTTTTAGCAGGCATAAATGTAGATTTTAAACGATTTACACGTTCAATATCTTCAGCAACTACATTTTCCATTTCTTCATATATTCCTTTTTTATTTTCATCAATGAAGTGTGTATTTAAATCTCCAGATAAGAAGTTTGGATTTCTGATAATTGCTTTATGGAATGGAATTGTAGTTTTTACTCCAAGAATAATATATTCACTTAATGCTCTTTTCATTCTACTAATAGCATCATTTCTTGTTCCACCCCAAGTAATTAATTTAGAAATCATTGAATCATAAAATGGTGGAATTGTATAATTCATATATACACCACTATCTAAACGTACTCCTGGTCCACCAGGTGATCTATATCCTGTGATTTTTCCAGGATTTGGTGCAAATCCATTAAATGGATCTTCTGCATTTATACGACATTCAATAGCATGTCCATGTGGTTGTATATCTTCTTGTGATAAATTTAATCCTTCACCAGATGCAATTTTTAATTGTTCTTTTACAAGATCTACATTAGTTATTATTTCAGTAATTGGGTGTTCTACTTGAATACGTGTATTCATTTCAAGGAAATAATAATTTCCATTATCATATAAATATTCAATTGTACCTGCACTACTATAACCAACATATTCTGCTGCTTTTACAGTACTTTCACCCATTTGTTCTCTAAGTTCTTTAGTCATAATTGGTGATGGTGCTTCTTCAAGTAATTTTTGATTTCTTCTTTGAATAGAACATTCACGATCACAAAGATGTATTGCATTTCCATCTTCATCTGCTAAAATTTGGAATTCAATGTGTCTTGGTTTTTCAAGGTATTTTTCAATGAAAACTGTTGAATCTCCAAAATTAGTTTTAGCAACTGATTGGGTTGATTCAATAGCACGTACTAATTCATCTTCTTCATAAACAGCACGCATACCAATACCTCCACCACCTGCGGAAGCTTTGATAATTACCGGATAACCAATATCTGCTGCAATTTTTTTAGCTTTTTCAATATCAGTTACACCTTTATCTGTACCTTCAATAACAGGAACTCCTGCTTTTTTCATCATTTGTTTTGATGTTATTTTATCTCCCATTTTTTCTATAACATCACCTTTAGGTCCAATAAGTTTTATTCCATTTTTTTCACATTTTTTTCCAAATTCGGAATTTTCTGCTAAAAATCCATATCCTGGGTGTATAGCATCTACTCCAGAGTCAATAGCAATGTCTATAATTTTGTCAATATTTAAATAAGATTTTTGAGGACTTGGATTTCCTAATGGATATTTTTCATCTGCATAATTAGTGTAAAGAGAAGTTTTATCTGCATCAGAATATATAGCAACACTTTTAACATCAAGTTCACGACATGCTCTCATAATTCTAATTGCAATTTCTCCTCTATTTGCAATTAATACTTTATCAAACATTTGAAACCTCTTTTCTTTTTTTAACCTATTTAATACTACTTTTAATTCATATATTATATTTAAGTTAAATTAAGTGGAATATTAAATATTGTTTTTTTATAAGTACTAATAATATATAATATATTATATAATGTTTTATCTGTTTTTTAAAGTATTAACTTTTTATTATTATTTTTCAAATTTTTTATATTGGATTTTTTTATTCATTACTTATTTTTAATAATTTTTTTTTAAAATTTACTTATTGGGAAATTTAATATAATATTTTATATAATATTATAGTAAGTTATTTACTTCTTTAGTTATGTTGATTAATATGGGAAAAATTAGAAAAAAGAAACATTTAGAAATGATTATACAGAATATACCATCACATTCAAATCCAAAAGTTGAACTTGAACAATATTCTACTCCTGCATCTATTGCTTCTGATATTATGTGGAATGCATATTCTTTAGGGGATATTCGTGATTTATCTGTAGTAGATTTAGGTTGTGGTACTGGAATTTTTGCTATTTCTTCTTTACTTCTTGGTGCAAAAAATGTTCTTGGTATTGATATTGATCAAGAATCATTAGAACTTGCTAAAAAATCATCAATTGATATAAGGGTAGACACACAAAAATTAGATTCTTTACATTTTTATCAAAGTGATATAAATTCCCTTAAAAAAATTAAAGATTTAGGTGTTTCTGGATTTTTAAATGATAAAGTTGATACAATTATTCAAAATCCTCCTTTTGGATCTCAGGAGAAAACAAAAAAAGGTGCAGATAGAAAATTTATGGAATTTGCTATTGAAAATAGTCAAGTTATTTATTCATTTCATATGGCTAGTACTAAAGACTTTGTTGAAAATTATTTTAAAGATTTAGGTGGTAAAATTACTCATGAATTTTTTTATAATTTTCCATTAAAAAAGATTTATAATTTTCATACACGTGAATCAAAAGATGTTAAAGTTATAGTTTTACGTGTTGAAACTTTTTAATTTATATTTCATATCTTAATTTCTTATTTTCTATTTTTTATTATTTTCATTTGATTTGTTTTAGTTTCATAATATTTTACTATTAATTATTTTTTCTTTTTCTTCTAACTTCTCTTAAATCTTAAATTTACTATTAAAAAACAATAGCTTTATAT
This sequence comes from Methanobrevibacter sp. 87.7, assembly GCF_002208625.1. Classification (GTDB taxonomy): domain Archaea; phylum Methanobacteriota; class Methanobacteria; order Methanobacteriales; family Methanobacteriaceae; genus Methanarmilla. Next base: position 17,198 of record NZ_MRCT01000011.1, on the reverse strand, counting down.
AGTATTATATACAAAATAATATTATTATATTCATGAGGATATAATATTTTTTTGTAGCTGAGCTACAGGTGTTATAGTTGATATAATACTGATTATAAGTTTATTTAGTGATAGCTATCAAAAATTTACATACATTTATATAGTATTTTTAACAAATCTTTATAAATGCAAAATATTAATTTATCTTTATTTATACCTAATTCATATCTCGCAGAAACTAATGACTTGAAGTTAAAAACCTACAAAGTAGGTATTATCGGTAGAGCATTAGCTGTTTTTCATTTGAATAAGGTAATTATCTATAATGATAGTTCCTTTAATGATCAAAAAGGTCAAAAAGATGCTAAATTCATGTATGATGTTTTAAGTTATATGAATACTCCTCAATACTTGAGGAAAAGGGCATTCCCTATTCAAGCTGATTTAAAACATGTTGGAATTTTACCACCTTTAAGGACTCCGCATCATCCTACTAATGATTCTCCTAAAAAAGGAGATTATAGACAAGGTTTTACGGTTAAAAGAAATAAAAAAGGAACTTTTGTAGATATTGGTATGGATAAATTAGCTTTTTGTAAAGAGCAATTATCTGTTAATAAAATTTTTAGTTTTAAGATCACTAAAATTGCAAAAGAAGTAATAGTCACACCTGAAGAACCAGATGACATTTACTGGGGATATGAGACTATTTATAATAATGAAAGTCTCAATAAAAGTTTAAATAAACTTAACCCTGACTTCGTTGTTATTACAACAAGATATGCAGATACAATAAATTCTATTTTTGATGAATTAAGGTATAAAGTAAATAAATCTAATAATATTGCAATAGTCTTCGGTGGTCCTTACTCTTCTGTAGAAGGTAACTTCAATAATCCTAATTGGGATGTTATTGAATTAAATACTATCCCTAATCAAGGTACTAAAACAGTTAGGACTGAAGAAGCAGTTTTATCTACATTATCTTTGTTCAATATGCTTTTAGCTGATTAATTATTTTTTTAAATTTTTTATTGATAGTTAGCTTGCTGTAAAAGTTTATAATTGATGGTTATTCTTTATTTTATGTTGTAAACTTTTTTTGAATTTAAATTATTGCTTTAAATTCAAATATATTTATTAATATTTATATAACTTAGTCTACGTTATGTAAGATTTCGTTATTTATTTTTAGAATTATTTAATAATCTTATTATTTTATGATTCTATCTTATGTATAGTCAATTTAATTAAAAGATAATTATTGACTTTAAATGTGTCTGAAATTAATTAATACTAATTAATTTATGGAAAAAATAATAAACCGGAGGTTAAATTAAATGGTTAGACATCATCAACCAAGAAAAGGTTCTGTAGCATTTAGTCCTAGAAAAAGAGTAGCTAAAGAAACTCCTAGAATTAAATCATGGCCTGAATGTGATGAATCCAAATTACTAGCAATTGCTGGTTATAAAGTTGGTATGACTCATGCTACCGTAGTAGATAGTAATAAAAATTCACTTACTGCTGGTATGGAAGTCTCAACTCCAGTCACTGTATTGGAAGTACCACCTGTTGTAGTAATGGGTATTAGATCATATGAAAAAACAAATCGTGGATACAAAGTAATTACCGAGGTTCTTGCAGATAATTTAGATAAAGAACTCTCTAGGAAAATTTCACTTCCTAAAGATTACAATAAATCAGATGCTATTGCAAAAATCCAGGATAATTTAGACCGTACTGCTGAAATTAAAGTTTTAGTACATACTAATCCTAAATTAGCTAGTGTACCTAAGAAAAAACCTGAAATATTTGAATGTGCTATTGGAGGAACTTCTGTTGAAGAAAAACTCAATGCTGCAATTGAATTATTAGGTAATGAAGTTAAAGCTAGTGATGTTTTTAATGAAGGTCAATTTGTAGATGCTATTGCAACCACTAAAGGAAAAGGATTCCAAGGTGTAATTAAAAGATGGAATATTAGAATTCAATATGGTAAAGCTGCACGTAGTAGTAAAGAAAGACACGTTGGTTCTATTGGTCCATGGACTCCTAACAGAACTATGTGGACTGTTGCACAAGCAGGTCAAATGGGTTATCATAAAAGAACTGAATTTAACAAAAAAGTCTTAAAAATTGGTGAAAAAACTACTGTCGATGAACTAAATCCTGATGGTGGATTCATTAATTACGGATTAGTTAAAAATGATTATGTTTTAGTAAAAGGTTCTTTACCAGGTCCTAGTAAAAGGTTAGTTATTTTAAGGAAAGCTATCAGACCTAAATCAACTGATGAATCTGTCCCACAAATTAACTTTATTAGTACTGAATCTAAACAAGGGGTCTAAATATGAAAGTAAATGTTTATTCTATTGAAGGAGAAGTTTCTGGCGATGTAGAACTTCCAGCTATTTTTAACGAAGTATATAGACCAGATCTTATTAAAAGAGCAGTTATCTCATCACAAACTGCTAGAATACAACCTATGGGTAACGATCCTATGGCAGGTAAAAGAACTTCTGCTGAATCTTGGGGTTCAGGTAGAGGTGCTGCTATGGTACCAAGGATTAAAAATGGTGCAAGGACTGCTTTCGTTCCACAAGCTATTGGTGGAAGAAAAGCTCACCCATTAAGAGTTGACAAAAATCATCATGAAAAAATAAACACTAAAGAAAGAAGATTAGCTATTAGATCAGCTGTAGCTGCTACTGCTAATAAAGATTTAGTAGAAAAAAGAGGACACAAAGTTGAAAATGTCCCAGCATTCCCTTTAGTTGTTGAAGATGATCTTGAATCTGTTAAACAAACTAAAGAGACTCGTGAAATTTTCAAAAATTTAGGTGTCTATGATGATGTTGTCCGTGCTAAAAAAGGTAAAAAAATAAGAGCAGGTAGGGGAAAAACTAGAGGTCGTAAATATAGGAAAGCTAAAGGACCTTTAGTAGTTGTTGGTGATGATAAAGGTATCAAATTAGGTGCTAGAAATCACGCTGGTGTAGATGTTGTATCTGTAGAAAATTTAAATGCGGAATTATTAGCTCCAGGTACTCACCCAGGAAGATTAACTATTTTTACAAAATCTGCTGTTGAAAAATTAGGAGGATTATTCCAATAAATTCTTTTAGGATTTATTGTATAAGAAGGTAGATAAAATGGATCCATACGCAGTTATTGTTAAACCTCATGTTACTGAGAAAACTATGAATGCAATTGATTTCAACAATGAACTTACTTTTGTTGTTGCTAGAGAATCTACAAAAGCAGATATCAAAAGAGCTTTCGAAACTTTATATGATGAAAAAGTTAAAAAAGTTAACACTCATATAAGTCCAAAAGGTGTAAAATTAGCTTTCATTACCCTTGAAGAAGAAGAAAAAGCTGAAGATATTGCTGTTAAAATAGGAGTATTCTAAGGAGGAAGTTGAATGGGAAAACGATTAATACATCAAAGAAGAGGTAGAGGAAATCCACCTCATCGTGTAGCATCACACAGATTCAAAGATAAAATTCAATACAGAGTTTATGATGATATTGAAAAAGAAGGAAGTTTAAAAGGTATTGTTACTGATATCGTTCATGACCCTGCTAGGACTGCACCTATTGCTAAAGTTAAATTTGAAAACGGTGAACAAAAATTTATTTTAGCACCTGAAAGTATTCAAATTAATGATGAAATTGAATGTGGTATTTCTGCTCCTATTAGTTTCGGTAATATATTACCACTTGCAGAAATTCCTGAAGGTACTCCAGTATATAATATTGAAAATAGACCTGGAGATGGTGGTCGTTTTGTAAGATCATCTGGTACTTATGCTTCTTTAATTACTCATGATGCTGATAAAGCTGTTATTGAATTACCATCTGGTGAACTTAAATCTTTCAATCCTCAATGTCGTGCAAGTATTGGTATAGTTGCTGGTGGAGGAAGAAAAGAAAAACCATATCTTAAAGCAGGTAATAAATGGTATGCAGCTAAAGCTAAAGGTAAAAAATCTATGACTGTTAGAGGAGTTGCAATGAACGCAGTAGATCACCCTCATGGTGGAGGTAATAGACAACACCCAGGACGTCCTACTACTATTTCAAGACATGCATCACCGGGTAGAAAAGTTGGTTCAATTGCTGCTAAACGTACAGGTAGACGAAGATAATTAAGGAGGTGGCTTCTTGGCTAAAAAAATATATAAGTATCGTGGATATACTTTAGAAGAATTACAAGATATGTCTTTAGAAGATTTTATTAAGTTATTACCAGCAAGACAAAGAAGATCTTTAAAAAGAGGATTTTTACCTAGACAACAAATTGTCTTAGATAAAATGAGAAAATTAAATAAAGAAGGAAGTAAAGACGGTAGACCTATAGTAATTAGAACTCATTGTAGAGATATGATTGTTCTTCCTGAAATGGTTGGAACTACATTTGGAATATACAATGGTCAAACCTTTGAAGAAGTAGCTATTATTCCTGAAATGATTGGTTGTTACTTCGGTGAATTTGCACCAACTAGACAAAGAGTTCAACATGGTGACCCAGGTATGGGTGCTACAAGATCATCTATGTTTGTACCATTGAAATAAGGAGATTTTTAACATGGCTAAAAAATATGCTTATAATGAAAAAGAAAATGAAGAAAAACAAACAGCACGTGCTATGGCTAGATCTCTTAAAGTTTCCCCTAAACATTGTGTAGATATTTGTAATGCAATTAGAGGAATGAATGTACAAAAAGCTAAAGCTTACTTAAATGATGTTATTGCAGAAAAACAAGCTGTACCTTTTAAAAGACACAACAAAAAAGTTGGTCATAGAAAAGGTATGAAAGGATGGACTGCAGGAAGATACCCTGTTAAAGCTGCTAAACAAGTATTAAAAGTTTTAGAAAATGCTGAAGCAAATGCTGAATATAAAGGAATGGATACTGATAACCTCAAAATTGAACATATTTCAAGTCACAGAGGAATGGTTATTAGAGGTGCAATTCCAAGAGCTTTTGGAAGAGTAACTCCATTTAATACACCAACTACTCATATCCAAATAGTTTTAATGGAGGCTTAAGTTTATGATAGAAAAAGATTTTGTTACTGAAGGTCTCAAAAGAACAAAAATTGACGAGTTCTTAGAATCTGAACTTGAAAGAGCAGGATACGGTGGAATGGATTTACATAATACACCTCTTGGAACTATGATTGTAGTTTATGCTGAAAGACCTGGTATGGTTATTGGTAGAGGTGGAAAAACTGTAAGAGCTATTACCCAAAGTATCAAAGAACAATTTGATCTTGATAATCCTCAAATTGAAGTTAAAGAAGTAAATGTCCCTGAATTAAATCCTAAAATCATGGCTGCTAAAATTGCAAACATGTTACAAAGAGGAATGCATTTCAGAAGAGTTGCTTATTCTAATATTCGTAGGATTATGGGAGCTGGAGCACAAGGTGTAGAAATTACAATTTCTGGAAAAATTAGAGGTTCCAGATCTGCAGTTGCTAAATTCGTTGAAGGATACCTTAAAAAATGTGGTGAACCTTCAATCAAATATGTTCAAGAAGGATTTGCAAGTGCAAATTTAAAACCTGGTGTTTTAGGTATATATGTAAGAATTATGCCTCCTGAAGCAGTTTTACCTGATAAAGTTGAAATCATCGCTCCTAAAGTTGAAGATATTGTTGAAGAAGTCGAAGTTTCTGAAGAACCTAAAGAAGAAGCTTCTGAAGAAGTAGAATCTTTAGAAGAAACTGAAGAAATCGAAGACTTAGAAGAATTAGAAGAAATTTCTGAAGAAGTCTCTGAAGAAGAAGCTTCTGAAGAAGTTGAAGATTCTAATGATGAATAAATGGGGTTGAAATAATGGCAATCTTAAGAAGCAGAGAAATTTGGGAAATGGAAAACGAAGAAATCCAAGAAAAATTACTTGAACTTAAAGATGAATTAGCTAAAAATATAGCTAAAAGTTCCGCTTCAGGTGTTATTGAAAACCCTGGTAAAATTAGAGAACTTAAAAGAACAATCGCTCGTGTTCTTACAATCATGAATGAAAAGGAGAAGGAGAATTAAATGTCTAAAATCTGTGAAGTATGTGGTCTTCCTGAGGAACTTTGTGTTTGTGAAGAAATTGCAAGAGAAGTTCAAACAGTTAAAGTTTATACAGTAAAACGTAGATTTGGTAAACTCATGACTATTGTTGAAGGTATTGATGAACATGATATTGATATCAAAGAGCTTACTAAAACCTTAAAAGCAAAATGTGCTTGTGGAGGAACTGCTAAAAATGGTCAAATTGAACTTCAAGGTGACCATAAAGTTAAAGTTAAAGAAGTTTTATCTGATTTAGGATTTTCCTCAGACACTATTGAAATTAAAGATTCTAAAAGGAATAAAAAACGAAATCATCGTAGACATTAAGGGATTAATATGATAACTTCAGAGAATATTATATTTCATGAATTAATAGGCTTAGAAGTTGAAGTTATTAATAGTTCTAATGAATCTTTAGTTGGAATTAATGGGAAAGTGGTTGATGAAACAAAAAAAACCTTATTGATTGAAACTTTTAATAATTCTGAAAAATTATTACCTAAAGATGTTTCAATCTTTAAATTTACCCTTCCTAATGGTTCACATGTTGAAGTTAATGGGAAAATTTTGTTGAGTCGTCCTGAAGATCGTATTAAGAAAAGGCATAAAAAATTTAATTGGTGATAATATGGTTGGTCTTAATGTAAAAGAACCAGAAAGAGAATGTAATGATCCAAATTGTCCTTTCCATGGTGATTTGCCTGTAAGAGGACAAGTTCTTGAAGGAACTGTTACTACTAACAAAGCTGAAAGAACAGTTACTGTAGAACGTAGTTATTACAAATTTATTCGTAAATATGAAAGATATGAAAAAAGAAAATCAAGAATCAATGTTCATAAACCTGATTGTATTGATGTAAATGTTGGAGACGAAGTTAAAATAGCAGAATGCAGACCTTTAAGTAAAACTAAACATTTTGTTATTGTTGAAGTAAAAGGAGAATAAAAACATGAAAGCAATTACATCTAAAGTTTCAAAAGCATTACCTATTGGTGCAAGATTAAATTGTGTTGATAATACTGGTGCTCGTGAAATTGAAATTATTTCTGTTAAAGGATTTAAAGGTGTCCGTAGAAGAATTGATACTGCTGGTGTTGGAGATTTAGTTATCTGTTCTGTTAAAAAAGGTACTGCAGACATGAGAAGAGAAATCGTTCAAGCTATTGTTGTAAGACAGAAAAAAGAATTTAGACGTGTAGATGGTCTTCGTGTTAAATTTGAAGATAATGCTGCTGTAATTATTACTCCTGAAGGTTTATTAAAAGGATCTGAAATCAGAGGACCAGTAGCAAAAGAAGCAGCTGATAGATGGCCTAGTGTAGGTAGTGCTGCTAGTATTTTAGTATAGGTGATTTAATGACTAAACAACCAAGAAAACAAAGAAGAAATATGTATAAAGCACCTAAACACCAACGTCATGCTCGTATGGCTGCTACTTTAAGTAAAGATTTAAGACAAGATTTAGGTAAAAGATCTTTACCTGTTAGAGTTGGAGACAAAGTTAAAGTACTTCGTGGTGACTTTAAAGATCAAGAAGGTAAAATCGAAGCTGTTAACTATAAAAAATATACCGTTAGTGTTGAAGGTGTAACCTTAAATAAAGCTGATGGAACTACTATATATCTCCCAATTCACCCATCTAATTTGATGATTGTTGATGTTGATTTAGACGATGAAAGAAGAATTAAAGTAAGTGAGGAAGAATAATATGGCAAAAATGGGATCTAGAAAACATTTAAAAACTTTTAAAGCACCTAAATCATGGCCTATTCATCCAAAAGAACATACCTGGACTGTAAAACCACAAGCTGGACCTCATGCTATTGAAGAATCTTTAACTTTAATGGTAGTTGTCAGAGATATTTTAGCTCTTGGTGATAATTCTAGAGAAGCTAAAAGGGTTATTAATACCGGTAATGTTTTAATTGATGGAACTCCTAGAAAAGATTATAAATTCCCAGTAGGATTTATGGATATTATATCTATTCCTAAAACTGGTGAATCTTATAGAGTGCTTTTAGATAATAAAAATAGGTTAACTTTAAATCCTATTGATAATGATAGTTTTAAATTATCTAAAATTGTTGGAAAAACCACTGTTAAAGGTGGAAAAACTCAATTAAATCTCCATGATGGTAGAAACGTTATTGTTGAAAATGAATACAAAGTTGGAGATGTTGTTAACTTAAAAGTACCTAATCAAGAAATTGTTGAATCTTATCCTTTAAAAGAAGGAGCTACTGTTCTTGTAACTGGTGGTAAACACACTGGTGAATTAGGTAATGTTAAAGAAATCATTGTTAATGATTCATCAAAACCAAATACTGTTATTATTGAAAACGGAAGTAAAGATCATTTCTTAACTTTAAAAGATTATGCTTTCGTTGTTGGAGAAGATAAACCAGTTATTTCTTTATTGGAGGTTAATCAATGAACCCAATGAATGAAGTTGTTATATCAAAAGCTACTATTAACATAGGTGTTGGGGAAGCTGGTGAAAAATTATCTCGTGCTATTAATTTACTTGAAGATATGTTTGGTCAAAAACCAGTTAAAACTTTTTCAAAAGTAACTAACCCTGAATTTGGTATTCGTAAAAGACAACCTATTGCATGTAAAGTAACTTTACGTGGAGAAAAAGCAGATTATGCTATTAAAACTGTTTTATCAGGTATTAGTAATAACATTAAATCTACTCAATTTGATGATATAGGAAATCTTTCTTTTGGTATTGCTGAACATATTGATATTCCAGGAATTAAATATGATCCTGAAGTTGGTATTTTTGGTATGAATGTTTCTGTAACTTTTGAAAAACCAGGATACAGAATAAGTAAAAGGAAAATCCAAAATAAAAGAGTACCTAAAAGACATAGAATTTCTAAAGAAGAAACTATGAAATATATGGTAGATCATTTTAATGTTAACTACGTAGATTTAGAATAGATAGGTGTTACTATGGCAAAAAAATATGGTAAAGGATCTAAAAAATGTTCTAGATGTGGAGATCATTCTGCTATGATTAGTAGATATGGTCTCAATCTTTGTAGACAATGTTTTAGAGAAGTTGCTCCTAAAATAGGATTTAAAAAATATAACTAGAGGTGTAATTATATGACTCTTATGGACCCTCTTTCAGATGCTTTAACTAATATCAGGAATAATGAGTTACAAGTAAATTCTTCTTGTACTATTTCTCCTGCTTCCAAATTAATTGGACATGTTTTAAGCGTTATGAAAAAAGAAAATTATATTGGTAATTTTGAATATATAGATGATAATAAAGCAGGCAAATTTGAAGTTGAATTAGATGGAAACATCAATCAATGTGGTGTAATTAAACCTCGTCATGCTGTTAAAAAAGACGAATTTGAGAAATTTGAAAAAAGATATTTACCAGCAAAAAATTTCGGTATTCTTATTGTAACTACTCCTGAAGGTATTATGACTCACAGAGAAGCTATTGAAAAAGGTATCGGCGGAAGATTGTTGGCTTATATGTATTAGGTGATTTTAAATGGTATTAGCTGCAGCTATAAGGGAAGAAATTGATATCCCTGAAGGCGTCGAAGTTAAATTAGGTAAAGGGGTTACTGTTAAAGGACCTCAAGGTGAAATCAATAGAGAATTTAATTATCCAAATATTTCTATTGTTGAAGAAGATGATAAAGTTGTTTTAAGTGTTGACTTTCCAAAAAGTAGAGATAAATCTATGATGGGAACTATTAAAGCACATATTTCTAATATGATAATTGGTGTAACTGATGGTTTTACATATCATATGAAAATCGTATTTGCACACTTTCCAATGACTGTAAAAGTTAAAAGAAATACTGTAACTATAGACAATTTCGTAGGTGAAAAACACCCAAGGACTTCTAAAATTGTTGGTGACGAAACTAAAGTTACAGTTAAAGGGGACCAAGTTACTATAACTGGTATTAATAAAGAACATGTTGGTCAAACTATGGCTAACTTAGAACAAGCAACTAAAATCAAAGGAAAAGATCCTAGAGTATTCCAAGATGGAATATATTTAGTAAGTAAAGAATAGGTGATAATATGGTTAAAAGGTTTAAAAGGCAAGAATACGCTAGATATAAAAAACTTGGAGACAAATGGAGAAAACCTAGAGGAAGAACTAGTAAAATGAGAAGATATGAAGCAGGAAAACCGGATATGCCTGCTATTGGATATGGATCTCCTAAAAATACTAGGAATTTACATCCTTCTGGTTATAAAGATGTTCTTGTTCGTAATTTAAAAGAATTAGAAAACTTAGATCCTGCTACTGAAGCTGCAAGAATAAGTTCTTCTATAGGTAAAAATAAAAAATCACAGATGTTAGAAAAAGCATCAGAACTTGGAATTAAAGTATTAAATAAATAAATTAATTCTAATTATTACTTTTATTTTAAATTTTATTTTATTATAAAGGGGACTTAAATATAAATAAATATTTAAGTATTATTAAGCTAATGGAGGTTTATTATAATGAATCTTACTACTCAAAAAAGATTAGCTGCAGATATACTTAAAGTAGGATTAAATCGTGTATGGATTGATCCTGAACAAATTGAAGAAGTATCAAGGGCTATTACAAGAGATGGAGTTAGGCAGTTAATCAATCAAGGAGCTATTAAAGCAAAACCTAAAACAGGTATTAGTAGCTACAGATCTAAAAAAATTGCACAACAAAAGAAAAAAGGTAAACGTAAAGGTAAAGGTAGTGTTAAAGGAGCAAAATACACAAGAACTCCTAAAAAACAAGCTTGGATGTCTACTATCAGAGCTTTAAGAACTGATTTAAAAGATATGCGTGCTGCTGGTGAAATTGATCCAACTACCTACAGAAAATTATACAAAATGGCAAAAGGTGGAGCATTTAAAAGTAAATCTTATATGAAAAACTATGCTCGTGACCATGATATGATTAGGAGTGAATAGAATGGCTCAAGGATCTAATTATAAAGTAGCATTTAGAAGAAGAAGAGAAGGAAAAACTGACTATGCTGCAAGATTTAGATTAGCAGATTTAAATAAATCTAGATTAGTTGTCAGAGTTTCTAATGCTAATGTTATTGTTCAAATTATTAATATTCGTAAAGATGGTGATGAAACTGTTGTTTCAGCACATAGTAAAGAACTTAGGAAATTAGGTTGGTTAGGTGGAGCTAAAAATACTAGTGCAGTATACTTAACCGCTTATTTATGTGCTAAAAAAGCATTAAATGCTGGTGTTGATAGTGCTGTTTTAGACATTGGTTTAAAATCACCTATTAAAGGATCTAAAGTATTTGCAGGTCTTAAAGGTGCAGTAGATGCTGGTCTTGATGTACCTTATGGTGAATCTGTTATTCCTGGTGATGACCGTATTACTGGTCAAACTGTTGCAGATTATGCAGATCAATTAGATGAAGAAGAATTAAATAAACATTTCTCACAATATTTAGCAAGAGGTCTTAATCCTAAAGACTTACCTAGCCATTTTGAAGAAATTAAAAATAAAATTGATGAGACTGAGGTATAACTATGAGTTTTAATATGGATGAATGGGAACCTAAAACCAATGTTGGTAAAATGGTTAAAGATGGAACTATCACTGACATTGATGAGATCTTTGAAAAAGGTCTTCCAATTATGGAATTAGAAATTGTAGATGCTTTACTTCCTGATTTAGAAGAAGAAGTAATGGATGTTAACTTAGTTCAAAGAATGCACAAATCTGGAAGAAAAGTTAATTTCAGAGTTATTGTTGCAGTTGGTAACAAAAATGGTTATGTTGGATTAGGTCAAGGTAAAGCTAGAGAAGTAGGTCCAGCAATCAGAAAAGCAGTCAATAATGCTAAATATAATATTATTAAAGTAAGAAGAGGCTGTGGTGATTGGGGTTGTGTATGTGGTAAACAACATACTGTTCCTTTCAAAGTACAAGGTAAAGCTGGAAGTGTAAATGTATCTCTTATGCCTGCTCCTGCAGGTGTAGGTCTTGCAATTGGTGATGTTGGTAAAATTATTATGTCTCTTGCAGGTTACCAAGATGTATGGTCTCAATCTAGTGGTCAAACTCAAACTACTATTAATTTTGCAAATGCTGTCTTTGATGCATTAAAAGAAGTATGTAATGTTAAAGCTAGTGAGAAAGATCTTAAAACTATGGGAGTAATTTCTAAATAGATGGTGATTTTAATGTTTTTAGTTATTAGAATTAGAGGTACAACTGGTGTAAAAAAAGGTATCGCAGATACTTTAGACATGTTAAGACTCAATAGAATTAGCCATGCTGTTTTAGTAGATGAAACTGATAGTTACAAAGGTATGCTCCAAAAAGGTAAAGATTACATTACTTGGGGAGAAGTTAATCCTGAAACTTTAGCTAAAATTATAGCTAAAAGAGGAAGATTAACTGGTGATGCACATGTTACTGATGAATACCTTGAAGAAAATACTGATTACAAATCTATTGAAGAATTAGCAAATGCTTTAATCAATGGTGAAATTAAAGCTCAAGATGTTGGTATGAAGCCTGTTTTCCGTTTCCACCCTCCAAGAAAAGGATACAAAGGAATTAGAAAACCTATTGCTGAAGGAGGTTCCTTAGGTTACCGTGGTGAAGATATCAATGATCTTGCTATAAGAATGGCATAAGGTGGATTATATGATTAGACAAAAACGTAAAATTACTAAACAACGAGGTACCAGAACTAATGGTGGTGGAGTTGTTAAAAACAGAAGAGGTTATGGTAACAAAGGAGGAAGAGGTAATGCTGGTGCAGGTAAACAACACTGGACTAGAACTGTCCTCATTAATAAAAACTACTTTGGTAAACATGGTTTTAAAAGACCTCAAAAAATGATTAAAAAAGTTAATCCTGTAAATGTTAGTTATTTATCTGATCAAGCTGAAAATCTTTTAGATAAAGGTTTAGCTACTAAAGATGGAGATTCCATTGTTATTGATGTAACTGATTTAGGCTATGATAAAGTTTTAGCTAAAGGTTCTGTTGATAAAAAACTTGTTATTAAATCTCCAAAATTCTCTGCATCTGCAGTTGCTAAAATTGAAGAAGCTGGTGGAGAAATAGTGGAATTATAATAATATTTTTTAATATTATTATTTTAATTTCTTTTTATAGTTTAATTGATTATTTTAATTTGAAAGAGGCAAATTATGAGTAGTTTAGATGCATTAACTCCATTGTATAAACTTATTCCTGAGGTTAAGTCTCCTATTCATAGACAAGATTTTAAGGAAAAAGGTAAATGGACTATTGTGGTTTTAATTCTTTATTATATTCTTTCAGAAGTTCCATTATATGGTTTAAGTAGTACTGCAGTTGATCAATTTGCACAATTAAGGGCTGTTATGGCTGGAAGCTTTGGTTCTATTCTTACTTTAGGTATTGGGCCTATTATTACTGCTTCAATTGTTCTTCAGTTATTAGTTGGTGCAAAATTATTAGATTTAGATTTATCTACACACCATGATAAAGCTCTTTTCCAAAGTACACAGAAAGTATTGGCTATAGTTTTCACATTATTTGAAGCAATTGTATTAGTATATACTGGAAGTTTAACTCCTATTGATCCTTCTTATATGCCTGTTTTATTATTACAACTTGTTATTGGTGCAGTTTTAATTTTATATTTAGATGAAGTTGTTTCAAAATGGGGATTCGGTAGTGGTATTGGATTATTCATTGCTGCTGGTGTAGCTGAACAAATTATTGTTGGTACATTTAACTTTATTCCAACTGCAAGTGGTTCATTACCAGGTATTATTCCTGGATTTATACAAGCTGCTGCAGGAGGAAGTCCTGATTTCTCAACTTTAATTCCTTTAGTTGCAACTATTGGAGTATTTTTAGTTGCAGTTTACGGAGAAAGTATGAGAGTAGAAATTCCTATTTCACATGGTCAAGTTAGAGGTCATGGTAGAATAAGAGGATCTGTAGGTAAATATCCTTTAAAATTCATATATGCAAGTAACATGCCAGTTATTTTAACCAGTGCTTTACTTGTTAATGTTTCATTACTTGCAAGTATGTTCCAAAAATTAGGTTGGCCTATTTTTGGTAAAGTTGAAGGAGGTAAAGCTGTTAGTGGTTTAGCTTTATACTTATCTACACCTACCGGTTTAAGTATGATTTTCACTAATCCATTTAGGGTTATATTCTATGCAATATTCTTCTTATTATTCTGTGTATTATTCTCATGGTTATGGGTTGAAATTAGTGGATTGAATGCAAAAGAAGTTTCTAAAAAATTATATCAATCTGGAATTCAAATTCCTGGTTTTAGAAGTAGTAAAAGACAATTATATAAAATTATGAAAAAATATATTCCTGCATTAACTATCTTAGGTGGTCTTTTTGTAGGTATTTTAGCATTTGGTGCAGATTTAACTGGTGCTCTTGGTGGAGGTACTGGTGTATTACTTACTGTTGGTATTGTTTACAGACTTTATGAAGAAATTGCACAAGAACAACTTATGGAAATGCATCCAATGTTAAGAAAATTCTTAGGACAATAAGAAATTTATTGAGGCAAAAATTATGAAATTAGTAATTTTAACTGGTATTCCAGGGACTGGAAGTACAACAGTTTTAAATAAAACTTTAGAAAAAGTGGATTATCTTCATTTAAATTATGGAGATGTTATGACTCAAATTGCTATTGATAATGGTCTTGTTGAAAATAGAGATCAATTAAGAAAATTATCTCCAGAAGTTCAAAAAGATATCCAAAGACAAGCTGCAGTTAAAATTAAAAAACAATCTGAGAATAAAAATATTATTGTAGATACCCATTGTACTATTAATACTCCATCTGGTTATTTACCAGGTCTTCCAAAATGGGTACTTGAAGAATTACAACCAGATATGTTTATTTTAATTGAAGCTTATCCAGATGAAATTATTTATAGAAGATTAAATGATGATTCTAGAGAAAGAGACACAGAAAGAGCTAAAGATATTCAATTACATCAAAAAATGAATAGGGCTGCTTCTATGGCTTATGCTGTTTTAACAGGTGCAACTGTTAAAATTGTTTCAAATCATGATAATCATTTAGATTCTACTGTTAATAAATTAGTTAAACTTTTAGATAATTTCTAAAAGTTTTTCTTTTTATAATTTAATTATAGGCGTTTATAATGTTTGATGTTATTATACCATTTTTGGATACTGTATTCAATCCTTTATTAGCTTTGGATCCTACTCCAAATAATCCTATATTAACTGTATTTGTTATTTCATTTATTGTATCTTTAATTACTACAGTTGCTAATAAGTATCTTGTAGATCAAGATAAAATGAATAGTGTACAGAAAGAAATGAAAGAATTTCAGAAAGAAGTTAAAGAAGCTCAAAAAAGTGGAGATGCTAAAAGATTAGCTAAAGTACAAGCTAAACAAATTGAAATGATGCAAAAACAAAGTCAAATGATGTCTCAGCAATTTAAACCAATGATTGTTACTATGGTTCCAATTCTTTTGGTATTTTGGTGGATGTCTGCTTCTACAGTTAAAAATACAGTTGTTACTTTACCTCCATTAGTATATTATTGCTCTTTGACTCCAATTTGGCATTTTATTGGTCCATTAATCCCTGGATATGGTGCTGCTAATCCTAATGCACTTCCATGGACTATTGGATGGTTATTATGGTATATGCTTTGTACTCTTGGATTGTCTCAAGTTCTTAGGAAATTTATGGGATTTGAACAAGGATTCTAATTAGAATTTTTTTGATTCATTTTCCTTTTTATTTTTTTAATTTTTATTAAAAATTATTAAATTTAATCAATTAAACTCTTATATTTATTAATAACAAAAGGCAATATATTAATGATAAATATTTTATTATTATATATTTTATAGAAATTTTTTAAAATTAATTTAATTAGGTGATATGATGCCTGCAAATAGGTTTAGATCTCGTTCATATAAAAGAATGAATAAAAATACTCCTGGCGGAGATAACGTATTAAGGTATAAAAAGAAAAGACCTAGTAAGCATGTTTGTGCTGAATGTGGTGCAGTTCTTCATGGTGTCCCACGTGGTCGTCCTTATGAAATAAATAAATTATCAAAAACTCAAAAAAGACCAAATCGTCCATTTGGGGGATACTTATGCCCTAAATGTGCTCGTAAACATTTTAAAGATGAGGCTAGAAAATAATGATTATAACAATCGGTGGGTCTGCAGGTAGTGGAACTACTACTGCAGCAAAGGTATTATCTGAAAAATTAAATATTCCATTCTTATCAACAGGTTCAATTTTCCGTCAAATGGCGAAAGAACATGGAATGAGTGTAATTGAATTTAATAAATTCTCTGAAAATAATGCTGACATCGATAAAGAACTTGATAAAAGACAAGCTGAAATTGCGCATGAATCTGGTAATATTGTTGTAGAGGGAAGGCTTTCAGCTTATTTTATTGAAGCGGATCTTAAGATTTGGCTAACTGCCCCATTAGATGTACGTGCTAAAAGAATTTCAGAAAGAGAATCAAAATCTATTGATGTTGCACGTAATGAGATTAAAATACGAGAAGAAAGTGAAGCTTCAAGATACATGGAAATTCATAATATTGATATTAATAATTATGAAATTTATGATATGATTTTAAATACAGATAGGTTTAATCCTGAAAGTATTTCACAAATTATTTTAGAAACATTAAAGGTGATATAATGGCATCTATAGAAGTAGGAAGAGTATGTGTTAAAACTGCTGGTAGAGAAGCTGGCGAAAAATGTGTAATTGTAGACGTTATCGATAATAACTTTGTAGAAGTTGTAGGTGGATCTGTTAAAAATAGAAGATGTAATATTAGCCACTTAGAACCTACTGAAGATACTGTTGAAGTATCTGATGATATCGAAGCTGTCAAAAAAAGTTTAGAAGCTTTATAGAACAATTATTATAATTGTTTTATAATCTTTACTTATTTTACATTTTTTAATTTATTATAATATATTAACTATTTTTTATTTGTTTACTTATTTTTTTATTTTCTTCATATTTTAATTATTTTTATAGATATTTTCATTTTTTATTCTTTGTTTTAATTTCATTTTTTATTAAATTTTTAAGTAATCTTTTTATATAAATTTAGTAATATATTATCT
>NZ_MRCT01000109.1 GCF_002208625.1 Methanobrevibacter sp. 87.7 | reverse complement strand
ATAATAAACTTATTCTTATAAAATTTAAAAAATAAAATTTTATAAAAATTTAATTAATAATAAATTTATTCTAAAAATTTACAAATCTCAACTGCTTTTTCAGCAGCTTTTTCCATAGAAGTTTCAAAAGGAATTCCAGCATCTTTAAGAATTTTTTGACCTTCTTCTTCATTAGTACCTGTAAGTCTAATTACAATAGGAATTTCTCTTTTACTTATTTTAAGTGCATCAATTACTCCTTTTGCAACATCATCAGCACGAGTAATTCCACCTAAAACATTTAAAAATACTGTTTTTACAGGAGGATAATTTAAAACTAAATTTAAAGCCTTTTTAATAGTTTCTTCAGAAGATCCTCCGCCAATATCTAAGAAGGTTGCTGGTTTTCCACCATATAAATTAATCATATCCATAGCAGTTAATGTTAAACCTGCACCATTACCTAAAACTGCAATATCACCATCTAATTTAACGAAACTAAATTGTTTTGGTTCATGACCAGTTAAATCAAGCAATTCTTTATGTCTAAATGCAGCATCGTTTTCAACAATAAGTTTTGCATCTGCAGCATATAATCCCTCTGGAGTAAGTATTAATGGATTAACTTCTACAATTTCTGCATCATATTTTTGGAAGATATTATAAAGTTTAAATATAGTATTTCCAACTTCAGATACAAGATTAGATCTTACACCCATTTTACGTGCAATTTCACGTGCTTCATATGGTAAGAATTCATCTAAAGGATTTACATAGTATCTAATAATTTTTTCAGGATTAGTTTTAGCGAGATTTTCAATCTCTACACCACCTTCAGCAGAAGCCATAATTAAAGGTTTTTTAACGTTTCTATCATAAGAAACACTAATATAAAATTCTTTTTCAATATCTGCTTTTTCTTCAACCAAAAGATGTTTAACTCTTACACCTTTAATTTTAGAATTTAAAAGTTCATCTGCTAAGGTATATACTTCACCAGGAGCATCTGCAAATTGAATTCCACCAGCTTTACCTCTTCCACCAACTAAAACTTGTGCTTTTAATGCAACAGGTCCCCCTAATTCAGTTGCAACTTCTACAGCTTCTTCTGGAGTATATGCTACTTGACCTTTAAGGATTCTTATTCCATTATCTTTAAATATTTTCTTTGCAACATGTTCAAAAAATTTCATAATACCACCTTTTTTAAGCTTCTACTATTCTCATTCCAGCTTCGAATGCATCAATATTTTTATTTTCAGTACCTTTTGGAACACTGTCTAAAATAGATTTACGTGCAGCTTCTTCAGATACAATTCCAGTTGCTTTTGTAATAGCTCCAACCATTACAATATTTGCTACAATTTTAAGATGGATTTCATTTACTGTAGTAGCAGTAGCTTTAGCATGATATACAGTAAGATCTCTTTCTTTAATGAAATCTTTAATATCATCTTCTTGAACCATATCTGGATCAATAATTAATGTTGCTCCTTGTTTTAAGTCAACCATATACTTAATTAAAGCTTCATGAGACATAGCAACTAAAATATCTGGATTTTCAACTTTAGGATAATCAATTTCTTCATCACTAATAACCACATCACATTTTGAAGCTCCTCCACGAGCTTCAGGACCATAAGATTGAGTTTGGACTGCATTAATATTATCAAATAAAGAAGCAGCTTTCCCTATAATAATACCAGCTAAAATAACTCCTTGACCACCAAAACCTGCTATTCTAATTTCTTTCCTCATTATATCATCCCTTATATTTATTTACTCTTTGTTCTCATCAAAATTTTTTAAGAAAGCAGAACGTCTAAGAGTTTTATCACCATAATTTTCTTTAGATAATTCTTGAAGATTATCTGTAAATTCTGGAGCACTTTTATCAACAAATTCACCAACAACAATTTTATCAGCAAGCTCATGTTCACTCATTAATTTAGTATTATTAATATAAATTGTTGAATTTTTAATGTGATCCATCATTTTAACAGGTGTTTTCATTTTATTTTTTCTACCAAAGTATGTAGGACATTGAGAGACAATTTCAATAAATGAAAATCCTTTATTTTTAAGACCTTTTTCAATAGATTTAGCAGCACTTTCTACTTGTACAGTAGTCCATCTTGCAACATAAGTTGCACCAGCTGCTGCTACAAGTTCAGCTAAATGAAATGGTTTATCCCTATTACCATAAGGAGCAGTAGAACCATAACTTCCTTTAGGAGAAGTTGGACTAATTTGTCCACCAGTCATTCCATAAATATTATTATTAATACAAATAACAGTAAGATTAATATTCCTTCTTGCAGCATGGATTAAATGGTTTCCACCAATAGAAGCACAATCACCATCACCAGTGAATACAACAACATCTAAATCAGGATTTGATACTTTAAGACCAGTTGCAAAACTTAATGCTCTTCCATGAGTAGTATGTAATGAATCACATTTTATATATCCTGGAATTCTTGAAGAACAACCAATACCAGAAACCATAGCTACATTCTCAAAATCAATATTTGCTTCTTCCATACCTTTAAAGAAAGTATTGATAATTGTACCATTACCACATCCAGGACAGAAAATATGAGGTAATCTATCTTCTCTTAAATATTTGATAAAAGGAGCTTTAGCTCTTTTTGGTTTTTCAAAATCATCATCAATAGTATATTCATCTATTTCATCAACCATCTTAGTTACCTCCAACAGATTTAATTGCATTTAAAACTTCACTAGGTTTAGGAAGTTCTCCTCCAATTTTACTTAATAAATGTACTTCAGCATCTCCTGCAAATACTCTTTCAACTTCATGAACCATTTGACCTAAATTCATTTCAGGAACAATTATATCTTTTGCAGATTCACATACTGCTTTAACATCATCATCAGGGAATGGCCATGGAGTATTAATTTTTAAATAACCTGCTTTAATTCCTTCTTCACGAGCTTCTTTTACTGCAGTTGTAACAGATCTTACAGGAGCACCATAACATACAACAACTACATCAGCATCATCAGTAAATTCGGATTTTACACTAGTAATTTTTTCTCTATTTTTGAGAATTTTATTACATAATCTTTTAACTAAAACAGCATGTGTTTTAGGATTATTAGTATCTGGATAACCAATTTCATTATGAGTTAAACCAGAAACATGAACTTTATAACCATCACCAAATGCAGGCATTGGATTAGTTGCATTTTTCCTATTTTTAAATGGTAAAAATTCATCAGGACTCATAGTAGGTTCTTTTCTTGCAACTAAATCTACACTTTTAGGTATTGAAATTTTCTCCCTCATATGACCAATTGATTCTTCAGTCATTAAAAATACAGGAACTCTATATTTTTCAGATAAGTTAAATGCTTTAATTGTAAAGTCAAAATATTCTTGAACTGAAGAAGGTGAAAGTGCAATAGGTTCATAATCACCATGAGAACCCCATCTAACTTGCATCATATCACTTTGACTTGCCATAGTAGGTTGACCAGTAGAAGGAGAACCTCTTTGAACATTAACAATTACAAGTGGTGTTTCAGTCATAAAAGCATAACCAAGATTTTCTTGCATTAAAGAAATACCTGGACCACTAGTTGCAGTCATAGCTTTAGAACCACCCCAACTAGCACCAATAACTGCACCCATTGATGAAATTTCATCTTCCATTTGTACAAATGAACCTCCATATTTAGGAAGTAAACGAGCTAAATTCTCAGCTACTTCAGTAGAAGGAGTAATAGGATAACCTGCAAAGAATCTACACCCTGCTTTTATAGCACCGAGTGCACAAGCTTCATTACCTTGAATAAATAATTTTTCTACCATTTTAATAACCTCTCTTTTGTAGAACTTCTAAATTTAAATTGATAATTAAATTATAATTTATAAAAAAATAAATTCAACATGATAAATCATGATATTTTAAATCTTTTCATACTAAAATCTTAATTTAAATGTATTTAAAAAAATAAGATTTCAATAAAAATATTCACAATAAATAATAAATTTAACCTTTAATTTTTGAGAAATTAGGATTGAAAGCATAATTATTATCTTTTTTCATCCACCAATGTTTCTCAATGTCAATTAAAATTGCTTGATCAGGACATAATAATTCACATTCTCCACAATTTAAACAAGCATTTTCATTAGTTGGAATAGGTAAAAAGACTCCTTTTTTGTTTGCTTTTTTAGCAACTGTAAAAACATGCGCATTACAAGTATTTACACATAATAAACATCCTTTACACAAATCAGGATCAATATAAATCATAAAAATCTCCTTAAAATTTTTTAAAAAATAAAAAATTTGACTAATATATTAATATTATATATTAATTTGAACATTTAAATAATTTATTAAAATTTATTAAATTTTCAAATATTTAATTAAAAACAAATGAATTAAAAAATACAATGAAAAAAACAAAAATTAAAATAAAGTTTAAAAATCAACAAAATATTATACAAAATTAAAAATTAAAGAATAAATTTTAACAAAAATTATAAAATATTTGAAAGTTTTTTATTTAAAAAACAAAAGAATAATTTAAAAAAATAAATAAAAAAATAAATAAAATAAATATTAAGAAATATAAAAATAATTGATTAAAATGATAAAAATTAAAACTCCAATTTCCAATGAAGAAATAAAAAAATTAAAAATAAATGATAAAGTTCTAATTAGTGGAACAATATACACTGGAAGAGATGCAGTATTGCCAAAAATTACTAAAATGATTAAAAATAATGAAAAAATACCTATTAATTTAGCAGGAAGTGCAATAATGCATACAGCAGTAAGTGATGCAGGAATAGCAACTACAACATCTAATAAAAAAGAAATTGAATCAAATATACCAATACTATCAAAAGCAGGTGTAAAAATACATATTGGAAAAGGAGCATTAAGTGAAGAAACAAAAAATGCATTAAACAAAGAAAATTCTATATATGTAGTTTCACCTCCAGTTGCTGCACTTCTTACAGATTCCATACTTTCAAAAGAATGTGTAATGTTTAAAGAAGAAGGAATTGAAGCTTGTTTTAAATTAAAAGTTAAAAATATACCTGGAGTTGTTGCAATTGCTAATGGTGAAAGTATATTCTAAAAAAAAACAATAAGCTAAAATTAAACTAAAATAAATAAAAATAAATTAAAAAATTAATAAAAATATTATTTTTCAAATGGACTCAGAATATTTATATTATAAGAAATAGTGAATGATTAAATATGCAAAGAAAAGGAATTGCAAATTTACCAATGCATACTGGCCATACTCCTAGATGGTTATGGGAAAGAATGGTAAAATTATCAAAAGCAATAAGTGAAGTTATTATAGATGAATATGGACAAGTAGAATTACTTGAAAGATTATCAAATCCTTATTGGTTTCAAAGTTTTTCATGCGTAATTGGTTTTGATTGGCATTCTTCAGGTACTACAACTACAACATGTGGAGCATTAAGAGCAGCACTTAAACCAGAAGAACACGGAATAGCAGTACTTGGAGGTAAAGGGGAAAATTCACGTAAAACACCTGGACAAATAGAAAAAGAAGGAGATATATTCAATATTAACTCATCAGATGTAGATAAACTCGTAAAAAGTTCAAGATTATCTGCTAAAATAGATAATTCCTGTATTCAAGATAATTATACATTATATCAACACAATTTCTTTTTAACTGAAAAAGGAGATTGGGCAGTTGTACAGCAGGGAATGAATACAAATACAAAATATGCTAGACGTTATCATTGGATGAGTGATGAATTTGATAAATTTCTTGAAGATCCACATACTGGAATAAGCTGTGATAAAAAAAGAAAAGAAACTTTGAATATGGCATCAAAAGAAAGTAAAAATGTCCAAAAAATAAGTGTTGATTTAATAAATGATAATCCAGAACATTTAAAAAAATACTTTAGACCAAATGATCCAAATCAAACAACACTTTTTGATTTTATTGGGAAACAAAATGAAGATTTTAGTAAGTTTAATAATCAAGAAGAATTTACAATGCCACAACACCATCCAGTACTAAATATGGATCTTTCAGATAGAGAATTTGAAGTTCTAAAAAATGCATATGAAATTCAACCAGAAAAATATGAAGATTTAATAATGCTTAAAGGAATTGGACCTAAAAAAATTAGAGCTCTTGCTTTAATAAGTGATATTATTTATGGTGAAAAAGCAAGCTGGAAAGACCCTGTAAAATATAGTTTTGCTCATGGAGGAAAAGACGGTTTTCCATATCCTATTGATAGAAAAACTTATGATAATTCCATAGAAACAATGAAAGATGCACTTTACCAAGCAAAGCTAGATGATAAAGATAAATTAGGTGCTATAAAAAGATTAAATAAATATATGAATTAAATATCTAATTTAATCACTATTTTTTTATAAAATTATAATTACTTAAATTATAGTTAATATTATTAAATTCAAATAATAAAATATACAAACTAATTTTTAAAATAAACTTTTATAGAATTTAATAATTAAAATTAAATGTATAAATT
>NZ_MRCT01000108.1 GCF_002208625.1 Methanobrevibacter sp. 87.7 | reverse complement strand
TACATTCTCTAAATTAGAACCTATTAAAGCAATTTTATTTTCTAATTCTGTTTTTTTAGATGATAATACTGATTATGTCTGTTTTAGAGATATATTTTGGGAGAATAGTACTCATGGTATAAATCCTCATAATATTGGAATGTATGATATTGAACTTAAGGATATTTCTCAATTATCTAATTATTTATCTACATTAAATATTTATTCTATAGTTAGAAATGGAGTTTATATTAATTTTACATCAATGAATTTATATGAATATTTTAGTAAAGATGAAATTACTGGTGAATATTATGATAATGGTGAGTATAAAACTATTAAATTTACTCCTTCCTTAAGTGATATTGATTATGTAAGAACATTTAAATTTATAGATATTACTTTTAGAGGTACAATAGAATATAGAAGTGTATGTACTCAACCTATTTCTGCTTCAATGTCTTCTCCTGCATTTCATGTTGGTTTAAAACATAAGCTTAATGAAATAAATAAATTAATATCTAATTCAAATTTATATAATTTAGGTTATTCTCCAACTGAATTACGTAAATTATTTACTAAAAGAGATCTTCCAAAATTTGTTTCTGAAGATGAATTATATGATTTATGTAAACAAATCGTTGATTTAGCATATACTGGACTTAAAGAAAGAGGATATGGTGAAGAAATTTTTTTAGAACCAATATATAAAAATATTGATAATAGAACTAATCCAGGTAAAAGATTATTATCCTTACTTGATGAAAATATTAGTTTAGATGAAATTATAAAAGAATATGGTAAGTTAATATAAATGAGTGATATTATGGATGATGTTTTTAGTTTATCCACTTTAAAAGAATATTTTACTGGAGAAAGGTTATTAGAAGGATTATTTGGAATTGAATGGGAAGGATTAAGAACTTTAGAAGATGGTAGTTTATCTCTTAGACCACATCCAACAGTATTTGGAAATAAATTAACTAATCCATATATTACTACTGATTTTTCAGAAAGTCAAGTTGAAATTATTACTCCAGCATTTAATAGTGTTAAAGAAGCATTTCAGTTTTTTTCATTTATTTCTGATTTAGTTAATGTTTCTTTAGATGATGATGAATTTATATGGTTCCAATCTTTACCTTGTATACTTCCAGATTCAAGTAAAATACCTATTGCAAAGTATTATGGTAAGAAAGAATTAGCTAAAAAATCAATGGATTATAGGAAAGGTCTTGCAAAAAAATATGGTCTTCGTAAACAATTAATTTCAGGTATTCATTTTAATTTTTCATTTAAAGATGAAATGGTACAAGAATTTTATAAACATATTATTGAAGATACTTTTATAGATATTAATTATAAAGGATTTAAAGATAGTTTATATTTAAAAATTGCAAGAAATTATATTAAACATGCATGGTTTATAATTTATCTTACTGGATGTTCTGTTGCAGCACATAAAAGTTTTACAGATGAGTGTATTAAATTAACTAGTATTTCAGATAATAATGGAAGTTTTTATACAGAATATGGACCTTCTTTAAGAAATGCTTCCTGTGGTTATAAAAATTTAGAACCTTTATGGCCTAGTTATAATAATGTAAAGGAATTTACTCGTGATGTTCAAAGTTTTGTTGATAAAGGTATATTATCTGAAGCTAAGGAATTATATACTCAAATTAGATTAAAACCTAAAAATCCAAATAAAATGCTTGAATCTTTAAATGAAAAAGGTATTCAATATCTTGAAGTTAGAACATTAGATATTAATCCTTTCTACAAATGTGGTCTTATTCAAAAAGATATGGATTTCTTACATTTATTTTTAATATACTGTCTTATTTTAGATGAATCTGATTATGAAAATTGGCAAGAAGAAGCTATTTTAAATGAAGAAAAAGTTGCTCAATTTGGTTATCTTCCAGATTTAGAATTATTAAAAGATGGTAAAAAAGTAAGTTTTAAAGACTGGGGTTTAGAGATATTTGAAGGTATGGAGAAAATGGTATATGAATTGGATATGGATTATTATAAACCAATTTTAAGATCATTGAAAAAAAGATTCCTTAATCCATCATTAACTTATGGTAAACGTCTTCTTAAATTAGTTAAAAAAGAAGGATTTATTAAAAGTCAAATGAATTTATCTATGAATAATAAGAAAACAAGTCAGTATATTGTTAATCATACTAACTTATTAAATGATGATAAATTTAATAAATATGTACCTATTGCTCTTCAAGGTAAATATTCTAATTAATTTTTAATTTAAATTTTTTATTATTTTATTAAATTTTTAAAGTTCTATTTTTTATTATATTTTTAGAATTAGTTTTTTAGCTATTTTTTTAGCTATTTATTTATATTTTTTAGAATTAGTTTCTTATTAAAAAAATTAAAAAAGTAGATAAAAAAGATTTATTCATCTAATTGTTGATTATGGTCATATTTTATTCCATAAGGACATGCATGTGCAGTAACTCCATGAACAATATCTATTTTATTTTCTATTTTATTTTGTACTTCATGTGTAATTTTATGTGCTTCAATAATACTTAATTTTGGATCTACAGAAACATGACAAGTTACTGTCGCATATGAACCGAAGAAATTAACTCTAATATCATGTATTTCAATTGCACCATTTACAGAATCCCCAATTTCTTCAATTTCTTTGATTAATTCATTTGAAGGAACTTTGCCCATAATATTATTAATATTATCTTTTCCTACTTCATATGCTGTTTTTAAAACTAAACATCCAATACATAATCCAATAATTGAATCAATTCTAGTAAATCCTAAATGAGAAATTATTACTCCAATTACAATTGCAAGTGAAGATAATAAATCTACTCTTTGGTGTTTTCCATCTGCAATAATTGCAGGACTGTTTATACTTTTTCCAATAGATATAATTTTTTGACTCATAGCAATATTTGCTATTATTCCAATTACTGCCATAACTCCTGCAAGATATGATGGTACACTTGGTGTTTGTGTAATTAATAAGTTTTTTATTGCACCACTTATAATTTCATATGCAACTACTGCTAAAAATACAACAATTACAAGACCACTTATTGCTTCTGCTCTTCCATGTCCTAAAGGATGGTCATGATCTGCAGGTTTACTTGCAAGTTTAAATCCTATAAATGCAATTATTGATGTTGCAACATCAGATAAAGTATGTGCACCTTCTGCAATAAGTGCATAACTTCCTGAAAATACTCCAACGAGTATATTAAATATTGTAAGAAATGTATTACCTACAATTCCAACTAATGCTGCTTGTTTTCCATAAATATTTCTTTCTTCTTTTTTCATTTTTACAATTTCACTATAATTTATTAGTCTTTACTTTTATTTTTTGTAATATTTAAAAGAAATCTTTTTTAATCATACAACATAATTTAAGTTTAATTTTTAAGTGTATAAAAATTTTAAGTTATTTTTAATAATTTTTAAATGTTTTTAAGTCTTTTTTATTACTTTTAGATTTAATAATTTTTCATTATTTTTTCTTTTTAGTAGTTTTTTAAAGTTTTTAAATTAGTAATTTTAAATTGAAAAAAAAATAGTTTTAAATAATATGATTTTTTACTAGAAAATTTTAAAAAATAAAATTATTTTAAAATAAGTATTTTTTATATTTTTAAAATGTATAATTAGAGTTATTTCTCTAATTTTTCAAGTATGTCCATTGCTTTTTCAATATTTTCATATGAATTAGCATAAGACATTCTAACATTTTCTTTTCCCATAGATCCAAATGCAATTCCTGGTACTGTAATTACTCCAGCATCAGCTGCTTTTTTAACAAATTCTTGTGGATTTTCAATTTTAGGGAATACATAAAATGCTCCTTCTGCTTTAACACATTCATGTCCCATATCATTTAATCTACTTAGAATAAGATTTCTTCTTTTATTAAATTCATCAACCATTTTTTTAACAGAATCTTGAGGTCCTTTTAATGCTTCGTATGCTCCAATTTGTGATATTGAACTTGAACATGCTGTAGCATATTGATGTATTTTTAATAATTCTTCTGTTAAATCTGAAGGAGAACTCATATAAGCTATTCTTAAACCAGTCATAGCATAAGTTTTTGAAAAACCATTAATTGTAATTACATTATCACTGTATGCTCCAGGAGAATAATGTTTTTTATTATCATAAATAATTTTTTCATATATTTCATCAGATATAATTAAAAAGTTATAATCTGTTGCTAAATCTGCAATTCCTTTTATATCTTCTTTATCCATTACTGCTCCTGTTGGATTTGATGGTGAGTTAATGATTAATCCTTTTGTATTTGGTGTGATTGCTTCTTGAATATCTTCAACTTTAAGTTTAAATTTTTGTTCCATTGGTGTATCTACACTTATAGGATTTGCTTCTGATAATCTTACACATGCTTCATATGATAAAAATCCAGGATTTGGTATTAATACATCATCACCTTTCTCAAAAAATGCTTGACAGCAATCATACAATGCTTCACTTGCTCCACAAGTTACTATAATATCATTTATTTCTGTTTTGATATTATTTTCTTTTTCTAATTTTTTTACGATTTCTGTTCTAAGGTTTTCAAAACCTCTATTTGGAGTGTAATGTGTTAAACCATCATCAATTCCTTTTTTCATTGCATTTTTAATATTTTCTGGAACATCAAAATCTGGTTCTCCAATTCCTAAATTAATTGCATCAGGATTTGTATTTTCAAACATTTTCCTAATTTGTGATAATTCTATTGAATTTGCTCTTTTTGTATTTTTAATCATTTTCACACATCTTTAATTTTTATAACCTAAAATTTTTATTAAGATATTTTCAATCTATTAAATTGTTTATTTTAAAACTCTTTTAGTAAATAATTATATTATATTTTAAAATTTGTTTAATTGGGACTTATTTTGTATTTTATTTTAAAATATTTTATAAAAGAATTTTTTATTTATATTTTATTTTAAATTTTTAAATATTCTTGTATTTTTATTAAATTTAAAAAAATTTTTAATAATTGTTTTAATATAAATTAATGTGAGGTAATAATATGTGTGAGTTATTTGGTTATTCTTCAAGTAAACCTTTTGCAGTAAATGACTATTTAAAAGATTTTTATTCTCATTGTAATTGTCATCCTCATGGATGGGGTTTAGCTTTATTAGATTCTCAAAATTATTCTATTTATAAAGAACCTATTAATGCAAGAAGAAGTTTAAAATTGAAAAAAATTTTAGATAATCCAATAATGAATAAAAATGTTTTTGCACATATTAGATTTGCTACAATAGGTAACTTAACTCTATCTAATTGTCATCCTTTTTATAAAAAGGATGATTCTGGTAGAATGTGGACATTAATTCATAATGGGACAATATTTGATAGTTCTGATTTATGTAAATATGCTATGGTTCAGGAAGGAACTACAGATTCTGAAAGAATTTTACTTTATATTGTAGATGAGATTAATAAAAGAGAATATGAAAAAGGAGAATCTTTAAGTATAAAAGAACGTTTTAATTTAATAAGTAATTTAGTTAATAATTTATCATTTAATAATAAATTAGACTTAATGCTTTTTGATGGTGAATATTTTTATGTTCATATGAATTGCAAAGACTCTTTACATTACTTAAAATCTGATTCTAGTATAATGTTTTCAACTAAACCATTAAATAATGGACATTGGGAAGATGTACCATTAAATACTTTATTATGTTATAAAGATGGTAATTTAGTGTTTAAATCTAAACCTCATAATAATGAATACATTGAAACTCCGGAACAATCAATTTTTATTAAAAAATTTTTAAAATCATTAGATAATGTTTCTGAAGGAGAATATGTATGGTAAATGGCATTACTAAAAAAGATATTAAGGAAAAGATTTATCAAAGATTTATATTACCTACTAAAAATAATAAAGAGGAATATATTGGAATAGAAATTGAAATTCCGATTCTTAATTTAAATAAAGATCCTGTGGATTTTAATATTGTTCATGAGATAACTAAATTATTTATGGAAGAATTTCCTTCTTTTGAAATCGATGGATTAGATCATGAAGGAAATATTTATTCTTTGAAAAATAAAGTTAATGGGGATGTACTTTGTTATGATTGTTCTTATAACAATATAGAATTTGCAATGGGTAAAGAAAAAGATTTATTCACTATTAATAAACGTTTTTCAAAATATTATAAATTTGTTAAGAAAGAATTTGAAAAAAGAAACCATACATTAACTGGAATGGGTATTAATCCATATTGGAAATATGATATTAAAAAACCTATTCCTAGTGAAAGATATTTGATGCTTTATCATCATTTAAAATCTTATCCTAAATATAAGGATAGAATGTATTTTCATGATTATCCAGAGTATGGTTTATTTTCAAGTTCATGTCAAGTTCAATTAGATGTTCCTTATAATGAATTGATTGATACTATAAATACATTCTCTAAATTAGAACCTATTAAAGCAATTTTATTTTCTAATTCTGTTTTTTTAGATGATAATACTGATTATG
>NZ_MRCT01000107.1 GCF_002208625.1 Methanobrevibacter sp. 87.7 | reverse complement strand
TCTATAAACTAAATAATAGTATAAAAATTTAGTTTAAATTAAAAATAAACAATTTAAAATTAATAAAAAATAAAATAAATTTAAATAAAAGATTTAATAAATTTAAATAGGAATATTAAATAATTAAATTAGTAAATAATAAAAATCAAAAGATAAATACTAAATTAAATATAAAAAATATTATAAAATAAAAAATAAAGCAAAATAAAACTAAAAATAAAATAAAGAGTAAAAATACAAAATAGTATAAAAATATCTAAACAATGAAGAAACTAACTATAAATAAAATAAAAACTGAATAAAAAAAGAAGTAAATAGAAACAAAAAATAATAAAAAAATAATAAAAAAATAATAAAAAACAAAGAAAATTAAAAATTAAAATAAAAAAAACATCACAAAAAAATAAAATCAAAAATCAAGAACAAAAAATAGCTTAAATACGAAAAATAGTTAAAAAAATTAAAATAATTATAAAACTTTAAAAATAAATAAAATAGAAAATATTTGTCTATTTGACAAATATTTCTACGAATTTAGCAAATGCAGGACGAGTAATGAATACACCTACAAGTACACCTAAAATTGTAGTAAATGCGAAACCAGAGATAGTACCAATACCACTAGCACCTCTTGCAAATCCTATATAGGATAAAGGTAACATTGCTGCAATTAAAGTACCTGCAGAAGCAAAGATAATAAAGAATGCTTTTTTAACATTCATTTGTGTTCTAGTCCTACGTCTATTTTTCTTATTAGAATTTCCTTTATGAGCAAGAACTTCATCAAGAATAATAATTTGATCATCTACACCAGTACCTACACTCGCCATTAAACCTGCAATAGCTGCAAGATCTATATTCCAATGTATAATTGATGCTATACCTAAAACAATAACAACCTCAGATAAAGTAGTTATTAAAATTGGAATAACCAATATCGGTTTCCTATATCTGAAGAAGATAAGAACAGAAATAGCAAGAATTGCAAGAACAGCTGCAATTGCAGTACCTTCAATAAATTGTTGACCTAATTCTGCTGAAACAGTATCAGAACCAATAACACTAACTTTTACTGGTAATGAACCAGTTTTTAATACAGTGTAAATATCATTTGCTTTGGAGTTTGCATCTTTTTGATCAATACCACTACCACTTACTTCAATTTCAGTAGCAGGTTCACCACTTGCAAGATCTGCAGAAAGTTTTGGTGGGTTTTTATCAACTGGTTTACCATCAAGGTACATCCAGACTTCATGACCACTTTTATCTTTTGCTGCAGCAGCAAATTTCTTAGCTCCTTGAGTTGTAAGTTTGAAAGGTACTCTCCAAGATTGACCAGTTACTTGATACATTTCAACATTACTTATATCAGAACCAGTAATAACCGTCTGATTATCAATTTTTGCTTCAAATACACCAGGGTTACCAATCAACTTCTCAACTTCTTCAGGTGTGGCTCCAGCCATTTCAACAATAACTTGCTGATTACCACTTTGCCTTACTTTAACATCACTAATACCATATAAGTTTAAACGTTTATCTAAAACTTTAGTAACAGTGTCCATTGTTGATTTATCAACAGAATGTTCTAATTGAAGTTGAATAATAGATCCACCTTTAAGATCTAGACCTTCTTGAATTCCAAAACTTGCAATACAAAGAATACTAATTATAACACATGCAAGGAAAAATATTACACGTTTATCTCTTAAAAATTCCATAGGATCATTTCGTTTCCTCATAATCCCACTCCTTTTGCTTTGGATTTTTTATGATGTTTTCTATTTTCCTTAAAGTCAATATATTTTCTTAATATTCCAAGGTTCATAAACCAAGTGTTAATAATATCTGCAACTAAACCAAATATTAAAACTAAAGAAATTTCACTTAAAGTTTTAGCTTGTGGCATTAATACAACAGTTACAATATATAAAACTACCATAGCAGCAATAGCTGAAAAAGACATGGTTAAACCAGTTTTCATAGATTCAGTTGCTCTTTCAACTACAGTTCCATTTCTACGTTTTAAAAGACGGGTTGTTAACAAAATATCAGTATCTACACTATAACCTATTAACATCAGTAAAGCACCTACAGATGCAACGGACAAAGGAACATGGAATATAGCCATTCCTCCAGCAGCATAAACAATATCTAAAAATGCTGATAAAATTACTGCAAATGCTGGAACAATTTCTCTAAATACAAGAATAATTGTTACAGCCATAAATAAAAATGCAAAAAGTAATGCCCAATATACTTGGTTCATTGCTTCTTTACTTAAAACAGGCCCAACTGTATTATAACTATTTACAGTTCCTTTTCCCTGTAGAGCTTGTTTGAATTGTCCTACGTCTATTTTCTTAGATAATTCAATAGTATATTTATTATTACCATTATCAATTACCTTAACTTCATCTACATGCAAATTACTTTGTAAATCACGAGATAACTCACCAGTAGACATTGGAGAATTTAAATTAACCTCCGCCATAGTACCACCACTAAGGTCTACTCCCTGTTCTATACCTACAAAATAAATACATGCAAAAGATAAAATAGCTATGACAATAGGAACGATTATTAATAGTTTATAGTTATCCATAAACTTTTTTAACATAATCCACCTAATTTTATTTAAATTTAAAAATAAAAAAGTTATCGTTTGCTATTTTAATAAAAAATAGTATGTCGACTACTATTTGAATTTATTATAATTATTAAAATACTGAATTAAACAATATTATAAAAAATATTGAAAAATATAAAACACAAATTCTAGAAATTTTGTTAATCTAAGTAAATTTAATAGAATATAATATATTCGATATATAAATTTATCATTAATTATATATAAAATTTTATAAAACTAAATAAAAATGTTTAAAAATTCTTTAAATATTTAATTTATCATGCTAATTTGTATAATTTTCTAAAAAATGGTCATGAAATAAAAAAATCAAAAAATCTAGAAAATACTAATAGAATAAGATATAATCTATATTAAAATATACTTGATTTAAATTAATTATAACTTAAAAATATGAAACAAACTAATAAAATTAAACTAAACTAAAAAAATAAAAGAAAAAATTAAACTAAACCTTAAAAAAATAAAAAAATAGAAGAAAAAAACTAAATTAAACTAAAAAAATAAAAAGAAAATAAAATTAATGATATAAACTTAAATCTAACATCTTTGCATAAGCTTCACTATACTTTTTAAGATAAGATTTAGATTTACCTTTAGTTTTAATAGTAAATCTTTCAATAACTCTACCACCACGAGCTTTAATTTTTTCTTCCATTCTGTCTAGTGTAGCAGTTCCACCAGATTTAGACATTGTAGCAAAAATAACAATATCTTTTCCTCTTAAATCACATTTATCAATAATTGTAATTATTGCAGGACTTGGTTTTTTAGACCAAACAGGTGTTCCAAAATAAATAACATCATAATTACTTACATCAACATTATTTGGTATTATTTCTGTTTTAACTTCACGTATAGCATCAAAACTAGAAGTTAATCTATTTTTAAAACCTTTTCTTGGTTTTTTATCTTTAATCTCAACAATATCTGTATTTAATTTATTAGATAAAGTTTCTGCAACAATTCTAGTTGAATCATCTTGTGAATAATAAATAATTAAAGCTTTCATAATATCAACTTCAATTTTATTTAAGAAATTAAAATTTAATTTTAAAATTAATTAATATAATCTTTTTTATAATAAAATATAAAAACTTAATAATTTTATTGACAACTCCAAAGAAATCAAGAGCTAAAATAATCTATGGATGAACTCCAAAGAAATCAAGACCTAAATTCTCTTTAAATCCACATAAAAGATTCATATTTTCAATAGCTTGACCACTTGCACCTTTTACAAGATTATCAATAGCAGATAAAACTACAAGTTGACCACTTCTATCAACTTCAAATCCACCAATATGAATATAATTAGATCCACGAACAGAACTTAATTTTGGAATTTCACCATAATCTAAAACTTTAACAAATGGTTCATTTTCATATTGTTTTTTATATATTTCACAAACTTTTCTTCCAACATCTTCTCTTTCTTCTTTAGTATCAAAACTAAAACCTGCATCATCATTAAAAAGAACATGATTAGTTGTATAAATTCCTCTTATTACAGGAACAAGAATTGGTGTAAAAGATACTTTAATATTTGAGAACCTATTAAGTTCTTGTGCTATTTCTGGAGTATGTCTATGATTAGTTATTTTATATGGATTTACATTATCTGCAACATTTGGATAATGAGTTGTTTCAGAAGGACTAATACCAGCACCACTAACTCCACTTTTTGAATCAAAAATCATCCTATCAGCTAATTTTTCAACAGATAAAGGATAACCAGATAATATTGCACCAGTTGTAAAACATCCAGGATTACCAACTAACCTAACTTTTTTAATTTCTTCCCTATGAATTTCTGGAAGACCATAAACACTTGGAATGTATGGAGTATGTTTAAATGAATACCAATCTTCATAGACACTATAATCATCAAATCTGTAATCACCACTTAAATCAATAACTTTTGCAGAAGTATTTTCAATTATATCTGGAATAATTTTCATACTTGCTCCATGTGGAGTTGCAGTAAATATAATGTCTTCATCTAAATCTTTAACATCTTTATTTTCAAATTTTAAATCTAATCCCCTAAGATTAGGATGAACTTTATAAACTTCTTCACCATCATTTTTTCTTGAAGTTATTGTTGTAATTTCAACTTCTGGATGATTATATAATAATCTAACTAACTCTCCACCAGTATACCCACTTGCTCCTATAATAGCTACAGTAACCATTTAATCACCTAAAATAAATAATAAAATAATTAACATTCTTTAATTCTTTTATCTTTAAAATCAAAATCTTTAATTTTTTTAATAATTTTACAACTACTATCTAATTCTGCTTTATGATAAGCAGTTATTTTTACAACCTTTGCATTAATACCATGTTCTTTAAGAGACTTTTCTAAATGACTAGTATCAAAATCTTGATCAGCACCAATTGTAATAATATCTGGTTTAATCTCTTTAACAATCTTAAATTTATCATCTTCATAACCAAGATATGCTTCATCAACAGGTTTTAACATTTTAACCATTTCAAGACGTTGATCTTCACCAATAACAGGTATCCTTTTCCTAGCACGTACTGTTGAATCACGTGCTACAACTACAACAAGTTTTGAATTAGGACCACCTACTTCCTTTGATTTTTGAAGATATAAACCATGTCCTGGATGTAATAAATCAAATGTTCCTGTTGCCATAACTATAGTCATAATTTTAACCTCATATTCTTGAAATAATAATCAATTAGTATATTAGTTTTTTATAATAAATTAAGTTAATTTATAATTTAAAAATTTATAAAGATTTTAAAAAAAGTAAATTTTTACAAAATATTTCTTAAATAAATTGTGTTTAATTAAAAGATATTATAAATTAGTAAATAAATCTAAAAACTAAAAATAAACTATAATAATTAATAAATTAAATTTAAAAAACTAAAATAATACCTTATAAATCTTTAGTAAATCTAAATTATAATAAAATATCCTGATACTTTAATGCTTCTTTTAAATCTATTTTATTTTTATATAATGCAGAACCAATAACTACTCCTTTTACACCTGTTTTTTGTAATTGTTTTAAATCATCAATAGAACTTACACCACCAGAATATACAACAGGTATTGGTGATGCTTGAACAAGATTAATTACAGGATCAGTATAAAATCCACCAAGTAAACCTTCAACATCAACATTTGTAAAAAGAATACTTCCAGCACCATTATCAGCAAAATCTTTAGATAATTCTACAGGACTTTTATCAATTTTTTCTTGCCATCCTTTAATAACAACTTTTGAATCTTTACTATCAAGTGATATCATAATACGATCTTTACCATACTCATCTGAAAGTTCACGAATAGTTTCAGGATGTTCAATACCCATAGTCCCAATGATTACTCTTTCAATACCAATATCAAGTAATTTACCTGCATATTCAACAGATCTTATTCCTCCACCTAATTGTATTGGAACAGATACACTATCATAGATTTTTTTAATAAGTGGAAGATTTGATTTACCATCAATAGTACCATCTAAATCTATTACATGTACTACTTCTGCACCTATATCTTCCCATTTTTTAGCAACTTCTTCAGGATTATCAATAATAACCTGTTCACTACCAGGTTTTCCTTGAACAAGTTGTACACATTTACCATTCTTAATATCTACTGCAGGCATAATCTGCATTTTTCCTTCTTCAAATGACATTTAAGCACCAATTTTAAATAAAATAATTAAAATTTAATAAACATATAAATTTATGTTATTATTAATTTATGTATTTTTATAAATGTTTTTAGAAAAAAATGAACTTCATGAACTTTTATAAAACGATTTTAGAAAAAACAAAAAAATGAACTTCATGAACTTTTATAAAACGATTTTAGAAAAAACAAAAAATTAAAATAAAAAATGAACTTCACTAAAAA
>NZ_MRCT01000106.1 GCF_002208625.1 Methanobrevibacter sp. 87.7 | reverse complement strand
CTTTAAGAATAGCAGTGAAATATCCACCACGTTCACCATGATAGAAATCAACAGCAGTTTGAGTCATATTACTACAAGTTATACTAGTATCTAATTTTTTCTTAATTACAATTAATGAAGAAGCATTTGAACCAGAAAATGTTTCATTACCTTCATAATTGACAAAGATTCTAAATTCACCATTTAAATTATTAATATATGCAAGACCATTTTCATCAGTTATTAATGTTCCTACAGAAGTACCATTAATACTATATTTAAGTTCAGCATTAGTAATAGGATTATTCTCATTATCAATTAAACTAATTACAACAGTTTTATTTTCATCTACAGATATAATAATTGAACTAGAATAAGGATGAGAAATATTAAATGTAGTTGAATTAATTGAACTAGAATAACGATCATCACCTGCAAAGTTAGCAATGATGAAATAATTTCCAAAGTCTAAATTATTAATATCAAATAAAGATTCACCATTTTCATCAGTAACAATATTATAAGTCATTTGACTACCATTATTACTAGAGAATATAATAAGTTCTATATTTTTATTTTTAATTGGATTATTATAATAATCAGATAATTTAGTATTAATTAAAGTACTGTTTGTACTTCCATTAATTGGAGTATCAATTATTACATAAGTAGTTCTAAGTCCTTTAATAACTACTTGAATGGTTTGTACTTCATAATCAACTTTACCAACTACAAGATATTCACCTGCAAGAGCTGTTAAAGTAGTAGAGAAATAACCATTTTCAAGAGTTCCATTATTTTTACCAAGACTACCTTCATTAGGATCTAATGAAGTATCTAATCTTATAAATCTAATAGGAACTTTACTTACATTATCTTTATTATTTGTTCCATTCCAGTAAAGGTTTCCAATAATCATTTTAGTATCATTAACATTTGTAATATTTTCATAGGTTAAATTAAATACTAAATAGATATCTGGAGCATTTACATTTACTAATAAATTATTCCAATTTGGAGTATTATTACCCCACCAATTATAATCTAATGACATATTAGTTTGATTAGTATCATTTTTATAAATACTACTTATATTTGAATATGAACCATTAACTAAACATTGATTATCAATAAATACATTATAATTAGCAATGAAACTAGAATTAGAATAAATAGCTGCACCATTTTCATTTGCAGTGTTATTTATAAATCTATTAGAATCTAAAACAATATTGCTTCCTTTATAGGTATTACCGCTTAAGTAAAGAGCACCACCAATAGTTCCATCATTATTTAAAAATGAACAGTTACCAACATAAAATTGGGAAGCTGATCCATAATAACTTAATGAATGATATATTGCACCACCAGTAGTAGCTTGATTATTTAAGAATGTTGAATTTGTTACATTAACAACATTATGATAATTTTGTAATGCTCCACCATTTACACCAGTGTTATTTTCAAAGTAACAACCATCAATTATAGCATTTCCAAATCCAGTGAAAATAGCTCCACCTTCATTAGCAGTATTTCCAATGAAAGTTGAATTATAAATATTACTTTTACCTTCAGAATCTATAGCACCACCACGAATGGTATTACTATTAATACCTTCTCCTTTTACACCAGTATTATTAATAAATGTACAATTATTAATAAGTCCGAAATAACCATGTAATGCTCCACCAGATTGAGCAGAGTTATTTATAAACCTACAATCACTAATATTTGAAACATTATTGTATGTTTTAATAGCTCCTCCCCAGTAAAGAGCATGGTTACTTATAAAGTCACAATTTGTAATTGAAGCTACACTAGTAGTTCTTAAATATATAGCTGCACCAGTTCCTCCACCAGAGCCTTTGTAAAATGAATAATTATTTAATGATAATGCAGTGTTATTTTCAAATAATGAATTTTTAACATACAATTGAGTGTAGTATAAATAAATTGCTCCACCTGCATCATTATAAGAACTACCATTATTTACTATAAATTTACAATTTTCAATATCTGTAAATGAACGATTAGCAACATCTGCACCAGTGAATATTGCTCCTCCAAGAGGTGCTGTGTTATTAGTAAATGTGGAATTTCTAATTATTAAATAACCACCATAATTGAAGATTGCTCCACCTCTATTATAATCAATATAAGTACCAGATAATGGGTCAATTACTTTATTATTATAAAATGTACAATTATTTATGTATAAATAACCGTGATTATAAATTGCACCACCATCACCTTCATTAAATGCATTTCTAAATGTTAAACCTTTTAATGTAATATTATAATCAGAATCTTCAATAGATAATATTGGTTTATTAGAAACATTACTTCCATCAAAGATTAATTCTCCACCATTTAATGAAGTAATTGTAAATGTAGTTATATCTTTAGTATATTCACTTTCAATAATGACTGAATCATTATAATAATAAACTCCTTCTAAACCTTTAATAATTTGATTATCTTCAACATCAGCAATTGCATCTTGTAATGT
The DNA here is from genome assembly GCF_002208625.1 of Methanobrevibacter sp. 87.7. Lineage (GTDB taxonomy): Archaea > Methanobacteriota > Methanobacteria > Methanobacteriales > Methanobacteriaceae > Methanarmilla. Next base: position 4,110 of record NZ_MRCT01000106.1, on the reverse strand, counting down.
TTTATATCCTTTATCACCAATAAACCAATAACTTTTATAAATTTCAAAATTACCAGTATTAATTATTGGATTTAAAGAATTTGAATAATTACCAGATACAAAATAGAATCCAATTTTAGTATTATCAAAATTATAACTTGCAACACCATTTAATAAAGGAACATTAATAAAGAAATCATTATTTAAATAGAAACTTATTTCTCCTCCACTTATTGGATTTCCACTATTATCAGTAACTGTAGCATTTAATATAGGAGTTGATTTATTAAATTCAAATTTATAACTGCTATTATCCATGAAATTAATGTATGGATTAATAATTTTACTACTATTTAAATAAATGTAATTTCCATTTAATTTACTAGTAGAATTAGATACATCATTATAATTTAATTCAATACTTGAATTAAATAAATATATAGATCCACCATAAGCATCTGCTGAATTACTATCAAATAAAGTGTTATTAATTACAAAGTTAGTATCTTTACCATTAATAGCTCCACCATTAATATTAGTATTATTTACAAATACAGAATCAGTAATTATAACATTACCTTCATTAGAAATAATTCCACCTTGATTATTACTTGTGAAATTTGAATTAGAAATACTTAAATTACCATTATTAATAATCGCAGTTTTAGCATTAATAAATGTTAAATTTGTAATTTTAAGATTTGATGAAGAATTTAATATATAATCATTAGATTCACCATTTATAATAACACCATTATTAGTTTCACCAATAATTGTAGTAATATGTTTAATATCTTGTGAATTTAAGATATAATTTCCATTGAAAACATAAATTGTTCTACTACCACCTAAATCTTCATTTGCAGTAATAGCTTTAGCAATAGTTTTATATGGATTATCTTTAGTTCCATCACCGTTTTCATCACTACCATTTGTTGAAACATAAATAGTATTAGACTCTAAATCATTAACAATAAATTCTATATAATATGTACTAATAGGTACATAAGCAATGATTGATTCATCACCATCATTTACTGCAATATATTTTACACTAGCAATTCCATTTTCAATACTAATTTCATCTGGTTTTACCTCACCTAAACTTGGATTAAATCTAATATCCATATTTGGCATTGATTGAGATAAAGATGAAATATTTTCTCCATCAGTATATTTAGTAAAATCAACGTTTAAATCTACTTCATCTCCAACGAGGATTCTATCTTTTTGAGGAGTAATATTTAATATTGTCCAATAATCTGCAGTGATATTTATACCAATTAAATTTGAAGGATTTGAATTAGTTCCAAAGTAATTGTAATTTGCATTAATAGGAACTTTTACATTACTTTGATCAATTACAGTAACATTTTCAGGGAAATTATCAAAAATATTATAATTTATATTAACTTCTTTTACTAAATTACTGAAAAGTTCTATTGCAGAACCTGCAGATGCATTATTTCCATAAAATATACATCTTGTTACATTAATTGCTCCATTTTGTACTCTAATAGCACCACCGAAGTTATAACCATAACCTCCGCCTTTTGCACTATTATTTATAAATATACAATCAGTAAAAACAGATGCATTAGCAGAATATACTGCACCACCAAAATTACCAACATTATTAATAAAAGTTGAATTTTTAACTATTAAAACATCATTTAATGAGTAAATAGCAGAAACCCACATTTTTCCAGTGTTATTCTCAAATCTACAATTATTAACATTAATTATGGAATTATAAGAAGTACCAGATGTAATAGCTGCACCATTATATGCACTTGGATTAACATTAATGAAAATAATATTATCTACTGTGAAACTTAAATTATTACCAACAATACAGATTAAACCACTTTTATTTAATCCATCAAAATAAACATTACCAAAACCAGTAATTGTTACATTTTTAGTAATATTAAGTTCTCCTTCAGAATAAGTACCTTCAGCAACATAGATTGTGTCATATTTTCCATTAGAACTATTAACAAGTAATAAAGCTTGTTTTAATGTTTTTAATGCAGAAGTCCAATATAAACCATCATTTTTATCATTACCATTTTTAGTATCAACATAAAGGATATTGTTATATGCCTTATTAATGAAGTTTACAGTAATATTTCTACCATAAACATTTGCTGTTACAGAACCATTACCTACATCATTAGCAGTATAAGTTAAATTTCCAATTCCATTAATAAGTGAAAAATCATTAGAACTTACATCACCTTTTACAGCATTAACACTTACAGGAACCTCATAGACAAATTTACTACTATTAATCTTTTCATTATTTTGAGTGTTAATTAATGAAAAATCAATATTAGCAGATTGACCACAATATAAATCTGAAGTATTAGTACTTGATTCTTAATATTAACCAATAATTTGGATCTGAAATATCATATAATAAGTTAGAATCAAAGGTTTTATTATCTTGGGTATTACCCCACCAGTTATAATCAATATTTAAAACAGAACTTGCATTTGCAAGAGCATATGGTGCCTTATTATCTGAAATAAGAGAGTAAGTTAAATTACCATAAGCATAAACATAATCAAATACTGCACTATAATCAGGGTAATCATAATCATTATTAACAGAATTATTTACTGCAACACAATTAGAAACATCAAGAAAAGCTTGAGAGAAATAGCTAGATTCAGCATAAATAGCTGCACCAGTACCATTTACAACAGAATTTCCAATAAAACTAGAGTTATAAACTTTAGCATCTGCACCATAAACGTAAACAGCACCACCTAAAGTATCTGCATACCCTGAAGCAATATTATTAACAAATTTAGAACCTACAATTAATAATGTAGAATTATCTGCTTTTATTGCTCCACCATCACGATATGCAGTGTTATTTACAAATACACTATTTAATATAGTTGTAAAAGATTCACTTACACCAGAAACAGCACCACCATCATGACTTGAAGCAGTATTTCCTTCAAAATATGAATTATTAACTAATACAGTACCAGAATTATCAATTCCAGCAGAACCAGAAGCAGTATTGTTAATAAATGAACAATTATCTACATTTAAAGTAGCACCAGACTTTACAATAACTGCTGCACCATAAATTCTAGAATTAGCATTTCTAAGTGTTAAAGATTTTAAAACAAGATTTGAATTAACTACAAAAATGGAATTTGTTTTATTTCCATCAATTATAGTTCCATTTTGACTTTCACCAATAATTGAAACATCATTATTTAAATTAAATCCATATTCCGTATATACACCATTAAAAAGTTTAATAACATTACATGTATTATTTACTTTAGTTAAAGCATATTTAATAGTAGCATAAGGATTATCTAAAGATCCATCACCATTAGTATCACTACCATTTAATGAAACATAGATTATCCCATTAGAAGAATCTTTTAATAAATTATTTTTAACAACAAGATTAGAATTATCAGAATTAATACTATTATTACTATTTAAAATTTTATTATCATTTACATCAAGAGAATCATCAATATTAATATTTGGACTATTAACACTAGATTCAACATGAGATTCATTAATATCAATATTTGGACTATTAATATTAGATTCAACATGAGATATATTAGATTCTAAAACTACATTCGAAGATGAACTTGACGTAAGATTAGAATCAACTGATGTAGCAAATGCAGATGGAATTGCTATTAACAATATTAAACCTAAAAGTAGTACTAATAGAAAATTCTTTCTAAAATATTGCATGATCATTCTTCCTCCTAAATTATTAAATAAACAAAAATAATATAATTACACAAATATTTTTTAAAATTAAAAATTTAAGAACATATATTAAATTTTAATTATATTATTTCAACAAACATTACAAAAAAAACTCCAAATAAAATATTAATCAATAAAATCTGAAAAATAAAACAATTGAAATTGAAATGCAATGTTTTGCATATTGAAGAATATGCACTTAATGTATATATATATTATAGTATTTAAAAATTATATTTTAAAAAATAAATAAAAAATAATCAAAATAATATTTAATTAAAAAAAAATTGAATAAAATACATAAAAAATAAAAATAACGAAAAAAAATTAAATATAATAAGTATGTCTCTTATATACATCTGACGCTG
>NZ_MRCT01000105.1 GCF_002208625.1 Methanobrevibacter sp. 87.7 | reverse complement strand
ATTACTTAATAAAATCTAAATATAAAAAGAATATAAAAAAACAGAAAAATAATAAAAATACTAAAAAAAAAAAGAACCTAAAACCAAAAAACAACTACAAAAAAAAAATACTAATAAAAAAATAAAAAAAAGAATATAAAAATATAGAAAGGAATCTACAATAAATAGAATAAATATTATAATAACTCTATTTTATTCCAGATTACGTTTCCTTCATCATCTAAATATTCTTCATCACAATGAACTTTATCTACACGTCCAATGAATAATTCATGACTTCCAGGTTTAATAGAATCAACAACAGTACATTCAAAATTTACAGGACAATCAGTTAATATAGGTGCATCTACAACATCACCATCTTCTGAGTTTAAATTTAATTCTTTAAATTTATCAACATCACGTCCTGATTTAGTACCTATAAAACCATATTCTTTTTCAAATCCTTTAGCAGGTATGTTTACTACAAATACTCCTGTATCTTTAATCATATCATATGAAAATCTTTCAGGTACAATTCCAACCATAAACATCCATGGTTCAAAACTTATATTTGCTGCAAAACCAACTGCTAATGCATTATCTTTTCCATCTTTACGACAAGATACAATTGTATTGATAAAAGGCATTCTTTGTATATTTGCTTCTTTTTTCATTTTTAAAACTCCTTAACTTTTACTAATAAAATAGTAAATGTAAAAAATATTTATACTAATTTATTAAATAATTAAAAATATTTTTCTTATTAAGTAATATTAATATTTGTCTAAAGTTTAACTAATTAAAACAAAAAATATACTAATCAAATAAAAATATTAAAAATTTATCTAAAAATTAAACTAATTAAAACAATGTATAAATAATTAAAAAAGTTTATTTTTTTAAATTATATGTATTCTTATTCCCATAAGGACAAATATAAAGACACATTCCACATGCAAAAGGATGTCCTTCTTTTTTTCTATTAATTAAAAAATTAGCACATTTTTTTGGATTATATGATTTTTTAGGATCTAATGAATCAATAATAGCATTACCTGGACAAGCATTAACACAAAGTTTACAATCACCACATAAAGAGTTTATCATACTTCCTGTATAATCTCCTAAAGGAGCATCTGTAAGAATAGTAGCCCAAGTAATTCTTGGTCCATACTCTTTTGTTGTAAGTAAATTACTTTTACCAATTCAACCTACTCCACTAATATGAGCACTAGCTTTGTTACTAAAAGGCTTTTTTAATTTAATTTCTTTATTATTACCCTTTACACCAAGAACAATAGCATGATAACCATTATTTTTAATAAAATTTCCTATTTTTTCAGATATTTTAAGAACCCTTTTATGAGAATTAAAATATTCATCTTGATATTCTTTTGCAAGTTTATCATCATTATATGTTAATGGTATCTTATTAATAATCTCTTCTTTCATACGATGTCCAATAGCAATTGCATATGGATATTTACAGATATCATCACCATAATTATTTATTAATCTTTCTTTATCATCACTAAGATTTGCAATTCCAAAAACATCACTTAATGATTTAATATAATCTATTATTATCATATTATCAATCATTATATCTTAATTATCTAAAATACTTAACCCATCTAAACTCAATTAAATAAAGTAAAAATACTTATTAACCACTTAAACTCAATTAAATAAACTAAAGATGCTTATTATAACTATATAAACTATAATCTAACTAATTAAACTATTATAATAATCATCTAATAATTTAAATAAATCTTCTTTTGTATCTACTTTAAATAATTCTCTTAAAATATCATGATTTTTAGGGAAATATTTAATATAATGTGAAACAGGATTTCTCAACCTACGAATAGCTAAATCTTCATTATTATTCTTAAGAAATAGCTCAGTATGTTTTTTAATTATACTAATTTTATCTTCAATACTTACTTTTTGAGGTTCAGTTCCATCTTCCAAATAATTAACACATTCTTTAATTAACCAGGGATTTCCAAGTACTCCTCTACCAATCATAATAGCATCACAAGCAGTTTCATCAATCATCCTTTTAGCATCATAACATGATCTAATATCACCATTACCTATAACAGGTATTGATAATTCATCTTTAACTTCTTTAATTATAGACCAATCTGCTTTACCAGAATATCCCTGAGTTCTAGTACGTGGATGAACAGTGATTCCTGATGCACCTGCATCTTCTACAATTTTAGCAATTTCAAGTGCATTAATACTATTACTATCCCATCCACTTCTAATTTTTACAGTTACTGGAATATTAAGAGTATCAACAACAGTTTTTATTATATCATATGCTCTTTCAGGATCTTTAAGTAATGCACTACCAGAATTAGAGTTTATTGCTACTTTTTTAACTGGACAACCCATATTAATATCAATAATTTCAGGTTTTATATGATTATATACATATTTTGATGCAATTTTAAATGAATCAGAATCAGGTCCAAAGAGTTGTACTGAAATAGGTCTTTCATAATCAGTCATATATAATAATTCATTAGTTCTATTATTCCCATATTTAATTGCATTAGTAGATATCATTTGAGTTCCAATAAGCCCACAACCCATAGATTTAACAATACATCTAAAAGATGAATCACATTCACCAGACATAGGAGCTAAAACAACTTGATTATCTATTTCAACATCACCAATCTTCCACTTCATTAAAATCACATAACATTTTTAAACTTAATATTAAATTAGTTTTAATTGATTTATAAATTTTAAATAAAAAATAGAAAATATATTAAAATTATTTTAATTGATTTATAAATTTTAAATAATTTAAGAATAAATCATATAAATTCAATATACAAAATCAATTAAAAATTAAAATAAATTAATTAATATAAAAAAATTACAAACTATAATGGAATAAAAAATTAAAATAAATTAATTAATATAAAAAACTAGAAACTAAAAATCAAATTTTATTCTTTACTTAATTCTCTTCTTACTTTCATTAAAGTTAATCCTAATTTATTTTTACCTTTACCTTTATAAACACCCCAATATCCGTCTCTCCAAGTGTTTCCTTCAATTAAAACAGCATCTCCTGTATCAATTAATAATTTTCTTAAATCATCATTTTGTTTAAATTTAGCCATACATACTTCATACATTACATCATCACGAATTTCACGCCAATCATGACGTAAACGAATATTACGACCTAATTTTTTTGCTAAAGATGGAGTTAAATTAGAAAATATAATTTTAATTTCATCATCAGATGCTTTCTGAGCCTGAAAAGCTGCTTCAGAATTATTATAAATAATTCCCCCATATTCTACATTACATTCATAAAAATTACTTAAAAAATGATATTTTCCAATAAATTCATTAATTTCATTAGTCATTATATTCACCCACTAATTTAAATTAAGAAATTAAACAATGATTAATTAATTAAATATTATATTGAATATTTATAAAATTAAATATTTAATAATTTCTATTATATACATTTTAACTTGTTTTTCAATGAACCTAATATTAAAAATAGTATAAAATTTTTTATTTTTTTTTTAATAAATCTTATTTTATAAATTTTTAATTTTAAATAATTAACTAAAAGAACTAAAAAAGAAATAAAATAACTAGAATACGAAAATTAAAATACAAAGCAATAAAATAGCTAAAAATATGAAAAATAGCTAAACAGATAAAAAAAATAAAAAATATAATTAATGAAGATAAAAATCCTCAAAAATTATATTTAATCTTTAAATTTTACAATTGGAATTATTACTAGCAAGACCCATATAAGTTAAAGCAGCTAAAATACCACCAAGAATTGGACCTATAATATAAATATAGAAATAACCCCAAAGGTTTCCTCCACCAACAAAATAATCAATTAAATAAGGACCAAAAGTCCTTGCTGGATTAATAGATCCACCAGTAATAGGTCCAAGAACAAAGATTGCTAAAGCAACAGCAGTACCAATTGCTAAACCAGCAGCTCTTGGATCTGCTTTTTTATCTACAGCAGTACCCATAACAACTAACACTAGTAAATAAGTACCAATAAGTTCAGCAATAATAGCAGAGATTACACTTACTCCCGAAGCAGGAGCAGTTGCACCTAAAGCTGCAACAGTTGCAGAACTTGGTCCAATACATATAAAGACAAATAAACTTCCTAAAACTGCACCAATTATTTGTGCAATAATATATCCTATAGAATCTCTTAATGAAATATTTCCAGAAATTAGTAAACCAATAGTTACTGCAGGATTAAAATTAGCACCAGATATTTTTCCAAGTGAATAAATACCAACCATTACAGTAAGACCAAATGCTAATGAAATAGCAAACCATTCAGCAAATCCCCCTAATGCCCCTACATGGCCATTAGCAAGTAAAGTTCCATGAACTGCAGATCCAGTACCAATAAATACAAGGAAGAATGTTCCAATTAATTCAGCTAGAAATTTATTTGACAAATTCCCTTTCATAATATCATCTACAATTGTTTATCCATAAATATAAAAATAAAATTCAAAATTTTAAATTTATAATATAAAATAAACATTGTTTATAGTTTTTTGTAAAATATTATAAATTTTTTATTAAAATTAAGAAATTAACTTAAAAAGTTAATAAAAATTATAATTTTTTATTAAAATCAATAAATTAACTTATTAAAGTAAATATAAAAAGTAAAAAACATAGATAAACTAGATTTTAAACTTTTATATAGCATTTTTCCATTGACAATATTGGTGTCTAAAATCAATAAGTGAAGCAGAAGCACAATTTTTACATGCTTTAACAGGTGAGTTTGCTTTATCTTTATTAAGAGCAATAACATTTGTCATTAAAGTTGCAGTCATTGGTTCTGAAGTAAGTAAACAAGGATAATCTGCAAGACGCATTAATGAAGAGAATCTTACAGTAATACCACAAGATGGATAAGTATATCTTTGTGGATTCATAATTACCTCATTATCAAGTATAGGTTTTAAATCAACAGGATAAGAATTTACCATAGGTACTAAAACACCTGGATCAGAACATTTTGCTTTTCTAGCTTTATCAAGATATGTATAACCTCTATAAACCATATCCATAAAGTCAGAATTATGTAACTCTGTAGCTGCTCCTCTTGTTGGATTTAATTGTATGAAATTGTGGAAACGTTTTGTAAGAAGATCAACAACCATTACAGCATTAAATCCATCAAGTTCTAACATATATTCTGTAGCACATGCTGAAGCACCAGTAGTTAAACTTAAAATATCAAATGGAGATTTGAATTTTTCAAGATTTGATTTTAAAGTAGATTCAATTACATCAGTTGTAGCTTCAATTACTGCCATTATTACATCATCTTTACACATATTATATGTAGATTGTGATATATGATGAGCAATATCTCCTACACAGTATGCAGGTACAGTTACAATATTTCCATAATGTACTCCATCATCCATTGCAGCTTTAACATATGGTGTCATCTGTTTTTTATAGTTCTCCATATATTTCCTACAATCAAAAGATGATTCACCAGCATCATCCATAAGTTTACCTTGAGCCTCAATTGGATTAAGATATATATCTTGTAATTGTTTAATCTCAATCTCAGTAGCTTCAGCAGCACTTGCACCTTTTTCAAGTGCTTGTGAAAATGCATCACCAACTCCATAAGAAGTATTCATACCCCAAGATTTAGAAGATAAAATAGTTTCTTTATGTTCTAATGGAATATCTGTTTTAAGAAGAATTTGATTTACAACATTACTTGTACTTCCAGGAATCATTGCAAAATCAACTACACAAGTAGGACCATAAAATCCACCATAATGCCTAATTGATTCACGAGATATTAATGCTTCACTATCCCCAATTGCCTGTGCAAATTTTTCTACACTTTCATTAAATCCAGAATCTTCTTCTTTTAAAATTTCAAGTACAGGTGGTGTTTGATAATGTTCAACCATTGGATCATCTTCTGGTCTAACAGTATCAGTTAAACCTAAAAGTGTATCATAATGTGTTTTAACAGAGTTTCTATGTAAATCAAAAACAGATTGTGCTTGATTGTCAATTGGTTCCATATTATATGCAGCATCTAAATATGGTTTAGCATCACTTATTTTAAATTTAGTGCCCCTTTTCTCCTTAATAACACCAACATCTGCTCTTTGAGCAGAAATTGCTTCATTTACCATTTTTTCAAATAATTCATTCATATTATCACCTATAAATGTTTAAATACCAAATGAAAATGAAAAATAAATAATAAAATCTTCTATGATAAACAGTTAGTAAATAAAATTATATATAAATTTCGCCTAGGTATTAGATAAAAAATTTATATAATATGAAGTAGATAATTAATAGTAGTTCTAATATTAACTTAGTATTTCAATAAAAAAAGAAAATTAAACGAATAATCCTAATTTTAAAACTAAAAAAGCCATTTTTCCAAAGTCAAAATTATGAATTAATAAATGATATTTATTAAAAAATATAAATAAATCAAATTTAAGTTTATAAATAAAAATAAACTCTTTAAAATAAAAATCCTCATTTTAAATAAAAAAACTTTAATTAGTTAATAAAAGAAATAAAAAATACAAAATAAGGCTTTAATTAGAAATAAATAGCATACATAAAATAAAATAATTAAAAAATATAAAT
>NZ_MRCT01000104.1 GCF_002208625.1 Methanobrevibacter sp. 87.7 | reverse complement strand
CAAAAATTCTATTATTTTCTTTTGTTCTGCAATTTCTGGAATTTTAACTTTTAATTTTAATAATTGTTTTTCTGAAAATTCTTTTTGACCAGTTCCACCAACATATTTTTCACAGTAAGTATAATAATTTTTTCTACTTAAATTATAATATAAAAATTTTAATAATATTTTTTCTTTTTTAACACAAAATGAAGAAATAGCATTTGAACATATTCCACCATTTAATTCTTGAGGAATTAAACCAAGTCCTCCATTATGAAAATTTTGTCTACCAATTAATAATTCATTTGAATATCTTTTATAATAAGGTCTACCTTTTTTTGATAGTTTAGGTTTAATATTTTCATTAACACAAATACCTTTTGCATGTAATTTAACAGTTAATAATTTTTCATTTGAAGTTAACCTTTTAATTTTTTCTTTTTTAGGTATAAAAGTAATATCTCCAAGTTTATATTCTACCCATTCCTCCGTAAATTCTGGAAATCTTATTTTAGGTTTTAAATTAAGTTTATTACAAAACATATTTTTCATAAAATACTTCTTTATATCTAAGTATAACGTATGTTTCTTTTCCATTAACTCAATTTTCTTATCAATTTGATAAATGAATTTTCCAATTTTTTTCTGCTCTTCAAATGAAGGAATATTAATATTGATTTTTGAAATATCCTTTTTTCCAATTCCTAAAACTGAAACACCATTTGCATATACTTTTATTTGTTTTTTAACATTTTCAGTTTGGAATAAATATCCTTTAAACATTGGAGCAAAAGTATCCTTTTCTTTAGATCTTAAAATTATTGTATGTAATCCTGAAACAATTTTTTCATTTTGAATATTAAATATTTCAATAGATTTACCAATATCTTCATAATCCTCCGATGCATCAGCAACAATTAAATCTCCATCTTTACAAAAATCTTTTTTTATTTTATTTTCTGGAACATCCTTATTAATATAAGGTATTTCTTCATTTTGACAATTTAATATGGTTTTGAATATTTTATGAATATCTCCATAATGTATATTCTTTATATTTCCATCATCATAATTTAATTGTGATCTAGATAATGAATTTGTTTTTAAAAACTTAAATAAACTTTTAATTTTATAATTCATCCATTCATCTGTAAACTCTGGAAATCTTATTTTTGGACTATTAATTCTCTTTTTATAAAAATACAAAATTTATTTAAAATTTTTGAGAAAGGAATATAAACATAATTTTGTATGGTATGTGTTGGTCAAAAATTGTATGATGATTAATTATTAGATTTTGTAAAATAATTAAATCTTTTATAAAATAAATAGATTATGAAGTTAATATTAATATTAAGATATAATTTTTTTTAATTTTATTTCCTAATATTTAATTGTTTTAAAAATAGTTGTTTTTAAATATATTTTATTAAATTTATAAAATAATTAATTAATATTAAAATTTAATTTTTAATATTATATTAATTTTAAAATGTTTTTTATTCTATTCCACATGCACTTTCATAGTCACCATTAATTGCACCTTTAATTGCTTCTACAATACAATTGGAATTCCATCCAACAAGTGTTGTTGCAACAGCTTCAAGATTTTCAGGAACTTCTTCCATACCATATGGTCTTACAAGTACTATTGGAATATTAAATTGTTTTGCAGCTGTTATGATATCATCAATTTCTTCTTTATTACTATTATATGTTCCAGAAAGTATTATAATTGCATCTATTTTATTAAAGAAACTTTCAGGTAAATGTGAATATGATGCTGCTACAGATTCTTTCCATAGAAAATCTCCTTTTTTGTATAATTTATCAACAAATGTGTTATAATCTTCTTCATGATTTTTTCCACGTGTAATTAGAAGATTATATATTTTATCGTCTTGTTCTTCTTCAAACATTATTTTTCACCTCAGTTTTGAAGATTTTTTAATATTTTTAATAATTGCTATAATTTTATTAGTTTACAATATATATTTTTTATCTTTAATATTTCTATAAATCTTTAATATTAAAAAATTATACTTTGTTATTTTTTTTGTTAGTATACTGTCATGTTTTTGTATTTTGTTATTTTTTTTGTTAGTATACTGTCATGTTTTTGTATTTTGTTGTTTTTTTGTTAGTATACTGTCATGAATTTAGGAGAGGATATTATTAATTTAAATATAATTAAATTTTTAAAGGATTTTAAATATGTTTAATTATTAACTTTTAAAGTTTATTTTAATATTTAATTATTAAAAATTTTATATTATCATTTAAAGCTTTCTTAAAATTTAGTATAATAATTTATACTATAAAAGAATTTATTAAATAATTAAAATAAATATAAAAAATTCATATATAAAAATTTATAAAGAATTTTGTATAAATCTATTAATAATAGGTCTTATTTGATTATTTTATAAGACTTAAAAAATACATTATTTAGTTAATTAGATATTTTTTAAAAATTATAGAAGGGATTAAAAACATGAGAGCAGCTGTTATTGGACTTGGTGTTGAAGGTAAAAAAGCTTCAAAATCATTACTTGACCATGGATGGTCTGTTTATGCATCAGATTTACAGAAAGATATTAATTTAAAAGATTTAAACATGCCTATTACAGATATTAATGTTACACCAGATAATACTGAACAGATATCTATTGTTGCAGATAATATTACAATAGATTTAGGTGCTAATGATATTAATAAGATTAAATCAAGTGATGCTATTGTTTTAAGTCCTAGTATGTGGAATAATAAATTTGCTAATGAATTTAAATTATCTGGTAAATTACTTCAAGATGTTTTAAATAAACATAGAAAAATATTTACAATTGGTGTTACTGGAACTAATGGTAAAACAACCTCTGTATATATTATTAAAGCTATACTTGAAGCTTATGGTAAAAAAGTTTTAGTTGGTGGAAATGCAGGTGGTGGTTTTAATGGATACTATGATATTATTCTTGAAGCAGAGAAAAATGATTATGATATAATACTTATTGAAGTATGTGATATGACTTTAAATTTCTGTGATTATTGTTTTAACTTTGATATGCTTGCTTTAACTAATATGGGTAATGATCATATGGATGTTCATGGAAGTATGGAGAATTATAAAAATTCATTAGTTAAAATATTTAAAAATAAAAAAGTTATTGTATCAGAAAATCAAGAATATATTGATGAGTTTAATAAATCTGCTAATAAATTAATTCCATATAAACCATATAAAGATGATTTAAAACTTGTTGGTAAATTTAATAAACTTAATGCTGGTCTTGCTACTGCAGTTGCTGAACAAGTTGGTGTTCCTAAAGAAATTATTAAAAATACTTTGAAAAATTTTGAAGCAGTAGAAGGTAGACTTAAAATCATTAGATTATATAATTCTGATATTTATATTGGTAAAACTGATAATTCTGATGCTGTTAAAACTATATTTGATGAAGTTTATTTCCCTGTTGCATTTTTAGGAACTCCAAGACCTAATGAAGAACATAGGTTAGATATTATTGATGAGGTAGTTAAACATAATCCTGAAGCTATTATTGTATTTCCAGGTTTAGCTAATACTATTGATATGGCTTTAGATAGATTAAGTAAACTTCATTATACTGGAAAAGTTGATGTTGCACATAATCTTGATGAATTAATTGGATTTGTTGCAGAATATGCTCATGATAAACCAATATTTATTGGTGGTAATGGTCAAGCAATAATCATTAGTATTCAAGAAAGATTAGAAGAATTATGTAAAGTTTGTAATTTGAATTAAGTATTTATTTCAAATATTTAAGTTTTAAATAAATTTAATTATTAATAATTAAATTTTTATTTATTATTTGAGTATTTTTTTAAACTTATTTAAGTATTTATTAAATTGATTAATTATATCAATTAATTTAAAGATTTTTTAATCATATTTAAATTAAATGGGTAAATATTAAATACTTATTAATCTAAAATGTTTATTCAATATATTAAAATTTTAAACTTAGATTATGATTTTTTAATTTAAATCTATTTTAGAATTTTTAATAATTTAAATTCATAAATTTTATATGGAATATTATTTGGTTTTCATATAATGTTTTTAATATTTTAGTTTATATGGAATATTATTTGGTTTTCATATAATGTTTTTAATATTTTAGTTTATATTGAATATTAGTTAATTATTATAAAGAAAATAATGAAGTAAATAGAATATGAAGATTATATAATAAAAGGAATATTAGTTAATTATCATAATGATAATTGAATTTTAAATATCTATTAAATAAATTTTTAATAGAATATAATTTTTTAAATAATAAGGTTGTAATTTAATGGACAAAGAAGAATTTATGAACAGTCTCTCTGAAGGAATGGTTGTTTTAGGTGGTTGTGGAACTGTTGGTAGTTTAATTGCACGTATATTAGCTTGTCATAATATAGATGTTACTATAATTGATTCAGCTCCAGATAGCTATTTAACTCCAATTTTTAAGAAAGAAGGAATAAACTTAAAATTAGGTGAAGAATTAGATAATGATTCATTTAAAGGTAAATCTGCTATATTTGTAGCTCCTAGTCTACTTAAAAATGATTACTTTACAACAAAACTTAATAATTTTAATAAAAAGAATTTACCTGTATATTCAATTGAGGAAATAATTAAATTTTTCTTACCTAATAAACCTGTTATTGGTGTTACTGGAACTAATGGTAAAACTACTACTACTCATACAATTAAACATATATTTAAAATTAATAATTATAAAGTTCCTGAACATGGTTTACGTATACAAGGAAATAGTGAATTTATACCTGCATTACAAGCACGTTTAGATGGTGATTTAGCAGTGCTTGAAATAGGTACTTTTGGTAGAAAAGGTGAAATTAAACGTTCAGCTACAAATTCACATGTAAATATGGGAGTAATTACTAATATTACTCGTGATCATTTAAATAATGGTACATTTGAAGATTATATTAATTGTAAAAAAGAAATGGTTGAGGTAGCAGATACTTTAATTTTAGATGGTGATGATCCATTACTTGCTTCTATTGGAAGTAAACATCCTGAAAAAGAAATACACTATTTTGGTATAAAAGATGGAGATAATGATTTATTTAAATCTAAATATAATAATAGACACTGTCCTTCTTGTGGTAAATTATTAAATTATAATATAAGTTATTTAAGAAATCTTGGAGAATATGAATGTGAATGTGGATTTAAAAATCCTAAATTAGATGTTTATGCAACTAATATTCGTATTATAAAAGAAGGAAATACTACTAAAACTAAATATACTATACATTTTGTTGATGAAACAAGAGATATTACACTTAAAAATAGTGGTGTACATAATGTTTATAATTCTCTTGGTTCAGCATGTGCTGCATGGGTACAAGGTTTAGATATTAATAGTATTGTAAGAGGACTTGAAACATTTAATGGTGTACCTGGTAGATTAGAGTACATTCATAATAATCCTACAATGATTATGGATTATGCTCATAATCCTGCTGGTGTTGAAACTACTTTAAACACTGTTTTAAAACTTAAAACAGAACATAATAGAATTATTGTACTTAATACAATATCTTCTGAAAGTGGTAAAGAAGGAGATATTGATATTGCAAAATTATTATCTAAAGCAGATATTGTTATTCCTGTTTCAACATCTTCAACTAAAGTAGTTGATTATATTGATACTCATGTTGTTCCAATAAGATCTAATATTAAATTTAATAAAACTGGAACTACTGGATCTTCACCAGAACAAGTTACTGAAGGTATTCGTCTTGCTCTTAAAATTGCTGAAGATAATGATATTATCTTATCAATTGGTGAAGCTGGAGTAAAATATTCTAAATCTTCTTTAAATAAAATTTTATTTGAAAATGTTAAAAAACAGTAATTAAATTTATTAAATAAATAATTTTATATCTTAATTTAAGGTATATTTATCGTTTATTTTTTTTAATTTTTTTAAATTAGATTTAGAGTATATTTAGATATTTAATATATTTTTTTTATTTAGATTGGAATATATTAGGTGATTAAATGGTTGGTGCTGTAATTACTGCTGCAGGATTAAATTCTAGAATGAGAAGTGATTTAAAAGAATTAAATTTACCTATTAAAAATAAATTAACTCTTCCACTTGTTAATAATAAAAAAACAATTCTAGAATGTACAATTTATAATGTATTAAATGCAGGTGTTAATAATATTATTCTAGTACTTGGTCATTACATAGAAGAAATTATTGATTCTCTTAATGATTATTATTTATCTAAAGTAAAAATAGTTGAAAATAAACCACATGATGTAGGTCTATCTAAATCATTATACAATGGTTTAACAAATATTGATGAAGATTATGTATTATGTGTATCTGGAGATCAACCAACTGTCTCAGATATTACCTATAAAAATATTTTAAATATATTATTTAATAGTCCAAATATTGATAATACTATTTCATTTTTAAGACGTCGTGAATATGGAAAATTAGATACTGCATTAGGTTTAGGTATGCCATTTGCATTAAATAAAAATATTATATTACCTTATATTTCTTCTGTTGATGATAATTTAAATCCAATACTTCGTAAAATCTTTGACTCTGGAGTTGATTTTTATGGAGTTAAAGAAGAATTTGATTTAGAGCTTATAAATATAAACCATTATAAAGATTTTAAATTTGTATCTGAAAATATAGATTTAAATAATTATAATTTTAGACTTTAAATTATC
>NZ_MRCT01000103.1 GCF_002208625.1 Methanobrevibacter sp. 87.7 | reverse complement strand
ATAAAAAGTAATATAAAAGTTTTTTTAAATATAATTTTTAAAAAAAATAAAAATAAACAAAAAATAGTTAAAATAAAATAAAAAAAGACAAAAATAAAATAAAAATAAACAAAAAATAGTTAAAATAAAATAAAAAGCTATAAACAATTAATAAAAAATAATAACTAAAAAAATAAAACTAAAAAGAAGTAAAAAATAGAGATAAAAAATCTCTATAAAAAATTTAGTAACCTAATTTTTTAAGAATTGGTTCAGAACTTACTTGTTGAGCACCTAAAGTTAATTCTTCAGGAGATAATCCCATAGCTAAACCATAAAGTTGTGCTAAGTGTAAAACAGGTAAATCGTATTCGTCACCATATTGTTCTTTAACTTCACCTTGACCTACATCAAATTGTAAGTGGCAGAAAGGACAAACATCTACAATACAGTCAGCACCAGCTTTTTTCATACTTTCAAGTTTTTCATGAGTGAAACTTGTACTTACAGATTTATCTCTAGCTCTTAATCCTCCACCTGCACCACAGCACATCATTTTGTTATCGTAATCGATGGATTTAGCACCTGTGATTTCAACTAATTCATCTAAAATAGATGGGTTTTCTGCATCATCGATTTGTTTTTCAGCAGTAGGTCTTAAGAAGTGGCATCCGTAGTGTACAGCAACATTAAGATCTAAAGGTTTTTCAAATAATTCAGCGATTTTATCTAAACCAACATCATTGTATACTACTTCAGCAAAGTGTCTTACATTAGTGGTACCTTTAAATTGGTGATCACCAGTTTTTGCTAAAATAGCGTTGATTTCATCTCTTTTTTCACTGTTTTCTTTTAACATTTCATTTGCTTCAAATAAAGAACCGAAACAACCATTACATTCTGTGACAATATCGTCACCCATTTCTTCAGCAAGACAAAGGTTACGTGCTGCAACAGCTGCCCAAGTTTTTTGATCGAAAGAACCAAATACACCAGGAGCAGGACAACAAGAAGCTCCTTCCATATCTTTAAGTTCTACACCTAATTTATCAAATAATAATCTGGTAGCTTTTTCTACACCAGGGTAACGGTTATTTAAAATACAACCTAAAAAGTATGCAATTTCCATTAAAATTCCTCCTATAATCCTTCATATCCAATTAATTTATCAAATTCACAGATTTTACAAATATCTTGAACTTCTTTTAAAGCTTCTGGATATTTATGAGTTGTTGGAGGTACTTCAGGAAGACCAATTTCTTTTCTTAAGTTTTTAAATTTATCGTTAATTGGTACTGCGTGACCAGTTTCTATTACGAATTTACCAGTAGCTTTATGTGCATCAGCCATGTAACCAGCGTGAGCAGCTTCGTTACGTGCGAATTTAATAACTTCAACGATTTCAACACTTCTAGGACATCTTTCTTGACAAGTGTAACAAGTAGTACACATCCATAAAGCAGGATCAGAAATAACTTCTTCTCTTAATCCTAATAAACATTTTCTAACAACTTGTCTTACTCTGTAAGGAGTTCTTCTACCAGATGGACAACCTCCACCACAAGTACCACATTGGAAACAGTGATCTACTGTTTCAAGACCTGCATCAATAAATCTTTGTTTGAAATCTTCATCGATGTCATCCATTGTATAAATATCATTATCTTTTAATAAAGTCATATTATCTCTCTCATTATCCATTTCGTTTTCATCTTCAGAATTATCTTCAGATTCAGCTGAAATTTTAACTTCATCAATTTCTTTTTCAGAAGATTCTTCAGGACTAGAAACTTCATTTTCTTCAATAGAAACAGTTTCTTCTTCAGATATTTCTTCATTTTCAGTTACATCCTCAGAATCAGAAATTTCTTCAGTAACTGATTCTTCAGAATTATCTTCAGATTCAATAATTTCTTTTTGGGAAACTTCTGGTTCTTTAACAGAATCATCTATTTGAGTTTCCTCATCAATTGTAGAAGTATTTACTTCTTCAACAGGAGGTTTTACTTCATCATTTGAACTTTTGTGTATCGGTTCAGAAGATTTAATTCCAGAAACACCATTTTTATCAATGGTATTATCAGAAGATGTCTGCTCAGATTTCTCAACTTTAACAGAAGCTTTAACTTTAACAGAAGCTTCTTTAACCTTTTCATCATCTTTATTTTTTCCAAATAAAGATTTAATAAAAGAAAACACAGACATTGAAAAACACACCCTAGGAAAATCACAGGACTAATAAACCTCAAATCCTTAATAGTAATTTTTAACTGAATAATATATAAAGTTTACTAAAAAATTCAAAAGTGTAACCTAAAAGGTTACACTAAATAAAAGAATTTTAAAAAAATACATGAATAATAAAAAAATAAGTTAGACAAATTAATAATAAGATATAAAAAATAATTATAATAATATATAATAATATATACTATAATTAAATTAAAAATCAATAGAATATTATTTAATAAAAAAGATATTTTTATATAAAGTCTATTTAAAGAGGATAAACATGAATAAATTTGAAATTAAATCCCATGATGGACCTGGAAGACTTGGTCGTTTAAATAAAATAAAAACTCCTTTATTAATAAATACTGAAGATTTTAAAATAGCTGATAATCAAGGACTTGCATACAATATTGAAAAAGAATTAGCAGAATGGAGTGTCAATGAAACTATTAAAAAATCCTCAGAAGTAATTAAAAATTCAGATATTGGAGTAATCCAAGGTTCAAAATACATAGATTTACGTATAAAATGTTGTAAAGAATTAGAAAAATTAGGATATAATATGTTTCTAATAGCAAATGGTGATGATTTATTACAACATCCTAAGGATTTAGTTGAATTAATTGTTAAATTAAGAGAAAATCTTAATCCAAATAGTTTTTTAATATTCCCATTTTCAGAATGTTCCTTTATACCATTACTTTCATACATGGGTATTGATGGATTTTTAATAGATTCAGCTAAATATTATAGTTATATGAATGTTCTTATGACACCTACTAAAAATTATGACTTAGAAACATATAGAATATATGAAAATTTAACAAGAGAAGAAATTGAAAAATACAATATGAATACTTTAGATTTAGTATTAAGAGAAGTAAAATGGCATATGAAAAATAGAAGTTTACGTAATTTAGTAGAAGAAAGAGCAAACACAAGTCCTCAAAATATAGCTGCTCTTAAAATACTTGATAAAGAATATGAAGATTATTTACTAAAAAATACACAACTATTTTAAAAATTACAAATTTAATAAAAATTAAAAAATTATTTTATATACAATAAAAAAATAGTATTATATGAATAAAACAAGTTTATTATATATAATAATAAATTTTAATAATTGTAAATAAAACAAGATGATATATATTAATAAATTTTATCATAATAAAAAGTTATTATATATAATATTAATTTTATATCAATTAAATTAAAAAAAAGGGATAGCATGAAAATAACCTTTATAAACCCACCACAAACAGCATCAAAATATAAATTTATGGGAGTAATTGCACCTCCTTTAGGTATGTCATATATTGCTGCAGTACTTGAGAAAAATGATTATGATGTAAGTATAATTGATGCATGTGCATTAGATTATACATTAGAACAATTATCCGATAGAGTTAAAGAAGAAAATCCAGATATAGTATCAATATCTGCACTTACTCCAACTATTGGAAGTGCATTAGAAAGTGCACAAGTAGTTAAAGAAACAATTCCTGAAACTAAAGTAATTTTAGGTGGATATCATCCTACATTTAATTTTGAAGAAACAATACATGATGAAAATGTAGATCTTGTTATACGTGGTGAAGGAGAATACACCATGTTAGATTTAGTCCAAACTATAGAAAAAGGAGGAGATCTATCAAAAGTTAAAGGAATAGTTTACGAAGAAGAAAATGATAATGGAGATAAAATAATGATTGTAACTCCTGATAGAGAACCAATCATGGATTTAGATGAATTTCCATTCCCAGCATTACATCTTCTTCCTATGGATCACTACAAATTATTAAATATGGACACTCATATGAGTACAATGATTACAAGTAGAGGATGTCCAGTACAATGTTCATTTTGTTCTTCTGCAGCAATGCATGGTCGTAAAATCAGAAGAAGAAGTATTAAAAATATTGTAGATGAAATGGAACATTTAAAATATGATTATGGAATAGAAACTATTGCTTTTATGGATGATACTTTTACAATAAACAAAAAAAGAGTAAAAGATCTTTGTAATGAAATTATGAATAGAAACCTTGACATGATGTGGGGTTGTACTGCAAGAGTAGATACCCTAAATGAAGAAGTTCTTGATAAAATGAAACAAGCTGGTTGTATCTGTATATTCATGGGTGTTGAATCAGCAGCCCAAGATGTTCTTGACAGAATGGGTAAAAGAACAAATATTAATAAAATAAAAGAAGCATTTAAAATAGCACGTGAGAAAAAAATCAGAACTATTGCTTCTGTTGCTTTAGGAATGCCTGGAGATACTAAAAAAGCAATGAATAAAACAATTAAATTTGTTCATAGTTTAAAACCAAATTATGCAATATACAGTTTAGCAACACCATATCCAGGAACAAGATTTTATAAAGAAGCATTTGAAAAAAATTTAATTAAAGTTAAAGATTGGTCTAAATTCACCTTAATTTCACCAATTTTAGATACAATTGATTGTTCTGTTAAAGATTTAAGAAAAATACAAGCAAAAGCATTTATTAAATTCTATTTAAGACCACATTATTTAATTAGAGAATTTTTAATAGATGGACCAATGGTTTTAAAAACATTTTATGGTGTTATTAAACAAGTATTCACTAAAATGGTGGAGGAAACACAGATTACAATAAGAGAAACATACATCAAATAAAATCTTAATTAAAACTTTTTGAAAATCTTAACTGATTTTCAATAATTTTATTTAAACTACTTTTATTAATTAAACCTATAACAACAAATTAAAAACTAATTTTCAACAATTAAAAATAAAAAAAACTAATTTTACTAAAAAAAACTAAAAATTAAAAATAAAAAAAAACTAATTTTACTAAAAAAAACTAAAAATTAAAATAAAAAAATAAATTAATAAAAAAACTACATTTTACCTATAAAAACTACAACAAGCTTAAAATTGTAAAATAAAGACTAAGCTATTTAGATATTTAATAAAAAATAATAAACTATTTTTATAATATTTCGTAAATACTAAAATTAATTAATTTAAAAAATGCTTAAAGTTATAATAAAAATAGGTAATTAAAACAAATTATAAATATTAATAAAAACAAAAACTTTACTAATATTTAATTATATTTAAAGAATTTAAGGACATTATACTATGATTGGAAATTTCAGATATAAAATTGCTAAAATGATGGGTAAATTTGGGCAAAAAATAGTTGGATTAAATGGAGGAATGGGAAAAAGTTTTCCTGGTTGGTTATTCCTCAAAATTGGATCATATGAAGCTTTAAATAACTTAGCAAAAGAACCAGAATATGGATCAATTATAATTACTGGAACTAATGGAAAAACAACATCAACTACATTAACAATTAAATTATTGTCAGAAGATACTGAAATATGTTCAAATTTTGAAAGTAACACAATTAATGCAATAGCAACAGGATTACTTAAAGGAAATTCTAAATTAGGAGTATTTGAATATGGAATACGTGATTTTGAACATGGAATTCCTGGAACAGTACAAAGACTTGTAGATCCAGTAGGTGTAGTTTATACAACAATATCAAAAGAACATACACAAGTTCTTGGAGTAAAAAATCCTTTTGAAAAATATTTAGCTGCAAAAACAGAATTAAGTAAAAACATGACAAAAGGCGTTGTAATTGCAAATGCAGATGACCCTAGAACTGCATTTATTGGTAAAAACAAAGAAAAAGATATTCATGTTAATTACTTTGGATTCGATACAGATAATGTAGTTGATATTTTCGAAGATAAACCAATTAAATGTCCAAAATGTGGAAAAGACCTTAAATACACAAAAAGATTCATGAATCATAGAGGAATATATGAATGTGAATGTGGATTTAAAAGACCAGAACCTAATGTTAAATTAACTAACTTTAAATTAGAACCTGAAAGATGGTATATAACAGTAGAAGGGGAAGTATACAATTATACTGTTGATAAAAATGTTTCATTTAAATTTGATACTGATGTTCCAAACTTTGGTATTCATAATTTATACAATGTTATATGTTCTACAACAGTCTATGCTACATTTACACCAAGTCCTGAAAAAATTGAAAAAACAGCAAAAAAAGTATTTTCTAGTTTAACTATGGCAATTTTACCTCCAGGACGTTTCGAAGTAGTGAAACTCAATAATGGTAAATTAATTGGATTAGGTCAAGGAGATAATGGAGATGCACTTAAAGTAAATATATTATGTATGAAACCATATATAAAAGGCCCAGTTGAATTTATTTACACTACTCCAGATGTAGGTGAAGAAGAAGTATTTGAAGATCATCTTGAAGCAATACGTACAATTAAACCAGATCATCTAATTGTTATTCCAGGAAGAGAATCAGTAGATATTGCAAAAGAATATTATAATCAAATTAAAGATGAATTTAATGCAGACTTTTATCCATATCCTTATGATGAAATGAAAAAAAGGATAAATGGAATGTGTGATCTTGTTAAAGAATCAAAATATGATTATATTTTAATGACTGGTTGTGGAGAAGAACAAGCAATGTGGGAACAAATTAAACAAAAAATTAAAAGAGGAAATAAATAAAATTACCTCTTTTATACTATTTTCCAATATATACTTTTTAATAGTTTTTAAAATACTTAATAAATTACTTTTTTTTATACCAATAAGTTTTTAAATTACATAATAAATTACTCTTTTTTAAATTAAAAACTAAATTTAT
>NZ_MRCT01000102.1 GCF_002208625.1 Methanobrevibacter sp. 87.7 | reverse complement strand
TAAAAGTAGATAGAAGTTTAAATTAAAATATACTAAATTTAAAAGATAGTTTAAAAAAATAAAATAATAAAAATATAATTAAGCTAAAAAAACTTATTTATATTAAAAAAAATTAAAAATAAAAATTAAATAAAGTACTATTTTTAGTGTTAAATAATATAAATTAAATAAAAATACTATTTTTTAGTATTATTTTGTAATTTTTTAATATTATTTACTGCACTATTTAAATCATTTACATCCATATTACGAACTGGTTCTGGTTCTGATTCTTCATTAGGTCCTGTAATATTATCAAGAACATTAACACCATATTTAGGAATAGTTAATAAACCAAGGAAAGTAGTCATCCAATAAGATATTAATCTTTCTACAACTGTAGCAGCTGCACTTATTCCAGATGGAATTCCTGCAGATGCAAATAATAAAATCATAGATCCATCAATAAGACCTACACCACCAGGTAAAACTGGAATAAAACCAATTAATACTGAAAGAATAAATGATTCTGCAATTATTAATGGAGATACAGGATAACCAAATGCCATAAATACAACACAAACACGTGCTATTTCAAGTATCCATATGAATAAAGATAAGGGTAATGCATATAATATTAATTTTTTATTTGAAATAGTTAATTTCATAGTTTCTTGGAAACCATTAACTGCTTCAATTAAACGTTTTTCCCTTTTTTCAGTATCTTTTTTAGAAAATTTATGAAGTAACCAAATTAAACCATTTGTAACTTTTATTCCAAAATTCTCATTAATAGACATGTAAACAATTGCTACAACAACAGCAATTACTATAATAACTGCAATAATTAAACATGCAATAATCCAAATATCAAGAGAATAATTGAAAATTACTAAAATCAAAGTAAGGATTGAAAGTAAAATAAATGGAAATGTATCAAATGCTCTATCTGCAATAACTGTTGCAAATGTAGCTTCAAATGGAAAATGTGATTCCTTATTTAGAACATAAGCCCTTACAGGTTCTCCACCACCACGTCCACTTGGAGTAATGTTGTTTACTGCTAAACCTAACATAACCATAGGAAATAAATCATTAAAATCACAATCAATATCAACAATTTTATTAATAATTTCCCATCTTAGAGTATATAAACCATAAACAATAATTTCCATAAGTATTGCAAGAATAACATAAAGAATATTTGACATTCTTAATGCATTGAAAACTTCATCAATACCTATGAACCATAACATTACACCCATTATAATTAAACCAAAAATCAAAAATAACAGAGTCTTATGTTTCATAATACAACCTTATTAATTTTTTTAAAATCAAGCTATCTTAATGTTTATACATATTAATATAAATAATTAATTTATAATTTAAACATTTATACATATTAAAAATAAAAAATTAAATTTTTAAAAATAAATAAGAAAATTACTATCTAATTATTTAATAAAAAAATATCTTTAAAATCACAAAAAACAAGCATATAAACTTTATATTATTTCTATTTTAAAATATTTTAATTTAATTAAAAAATAATACTTAACAGAAATATAAAAAGAAAAAATCTTAAAAAACATAAAATATTTTAAATAAAAAATCAAATTTTAATTTAATGAAATATATAAACATGACAGATATAAAAATCATTGCCCATTATTAGGGAAAACTTCACAATTATCTGGAGTAGCATTGCTTGTACCTATTATAATTGCTATTTTTTACAAAGAAACACCAGAAATAGTAGGTTTTGTTATAACAAGTGCTATTGCATTAATAATTGGAACATTATTTTCTAAAATAAAAGTTAATGAATCAAATATTAAATTAAAAAATGCAATGATTATATCTACATTAACATGGATTTGGGCAAGTTTTTTAAGTGCACTTGTAATGAAAATAAGTTTACAAATACCAATTTTAAATGGTATTTTTGAAAATATGTCTTCATTAACAGGTACAGCACTATGTTTATATACCAATGTTGAAGCATTTCCAAAATCAATCTTATTTTTAAAAAGTTTTGAAGGTTGGTTAGGTGGTTTAGGAATAGTAATTATTAGTGTAGGAGTTATTATTAGAAAAGGAACTGCTGCAGCTAAATTATATAAATCTGAAGCAAGAGATGAAAGGATAAAACCAAGTATAGCAAATACAATGGAAAAAACAATAGAAATATATTGTATTTATACTATTATTGGAGTAATTCTATATTTATTTGCAGGAATGCATTTATTTGATGCAATTAATTTATGTTTTGCATCAATATGTACTGGTGGAATGAGTATTAAAAATGCAAATGTAGGTTATTATAATAATAATCTAATTTATATAATCACAATGGTACTAATGATTATAGGTACAATAAGCTTCCCAGTTCATTATAAAGTATTTAAAACTAAAAGAAAAGCAATTATTGATGATGTGCAATTTAGAGCAATAATTGGATGTATAATAGTGACAAGTATAATTATTTACTTTTTAACTAAAGCAGTACCTATTAAAATATTATTTACAGTTATATCTGCAGTTACATCTACAGGAGCTTCAGTTTTACCAGTACATGCATTATTAAGTTGGAAAGATGCTCCATTAATCTTCCTTATGGCATTAATGATAATAGGAGGTTCATCAGAATCAACTTCTGGTGGTGTAAAAATCATCCGTATTATAACTATTTTAAAAGGAATATTAAAAAATATTATAGAAATTTTATCACCAGAAGGAAGAGTTGTTAAAGTAACTATAGACAATAAAGAAATTTCAACTGGAGCAATAAAAGAAGCAGGAAGTTATGTATTTATATTCTTTATTTTAATATTCTTTAGTTGGGTTATCTTAATCTTACATGGATATGATGGATTTAGATCTTTATTTGAAATTATTTCAGCAGTAAGTAATAATGGATTAAGTGCAGGTATTACAAATATTAACATGTCACCAAGTGTTAAAATAGTCATGATACTTGATATGTTAATGGGAAAACTCAAAATTATCCCCGTTCTTGTAACAATAAGAGAATTCTTTGAATTATTTAAACCAAGTAATAAGCAAAAAAGAGAATTTAATAAAAAAGTTTTAAAAAAATAAACTAAACTTTAAAACAATTAAAAATATATAAAAAATAAAAAATAAAGACTATTCAAATTTTTTCTCAGTCTTTTTAAGTGCATTCCTTTTAACAAGAATAGAAATCTTTTCTCCTTTTGTTAATACATCATTTTGTTGAGGAATGTTTAATTTTCCCTCTTTATATGTAGCGATTATAATATAATCCTCAGTAGGAGAAACTTCATAAATAGATTTACCAATTACTTTTTTATTTGTAATAATCATATCTAAGATTTCCGCATCACCTTGACCAAAAGTAGTTAAATCTGCAACATTTGGTCTTGTAATAATTTTTTCAAGATATCCTGCAGCTGTTCTTTCAGGACTTATTACATTATCAATACCAACTTTAATAAATGCTTCTTCATGATCAGTATTACTTACACGAGCAATGATTTTAGGAACACCATAATCTTTAACTAATATACAACTAAGTAAATTTGTCTCATCATTACCAGTAGTTGCAACGAAAAAATCTGCATCTTCAATATTAGCTTCTTCTAATGTTTTTGTATCTGTTCCACTACCACAAATAACCAATGCATCTAATTCAACAGAAGCATTATTAGATAATTCTTCATTACTTTCAATAAGAGTAACATCATAACCATCTTCAATTAATAATGAAGCTAAAGAAAGACCTACACGTCCTCCTCCCATAATAATTGCATACATTAAAAACACCTATAAATAAATTTTTAAAAAAAATAATTAAATAAAATTATTATATAATGTTTTAAATTTAATATTAATAAAATTATCTTTTAAAATAATTTAATTTAAAAAATTAAAATTTATATAGTAAAAATAATAAAACGAATAAATTTTAATAAAATTAGTAAATAAAAATTTTACAATGAAAAATAAAGAAAATAATAACTTAAACAAATTAAATATAAAATTTAAGAAATAAAAAGACTATTAAATAGATATGTAAAATTTAAATTAAGAAAAAAAGTTTTATATAAAGTGGGGTCACAGGGATTTGAACCCCGATCCTAGGATTTCTCTTGTCTCAGTACTCCAATTGATCATCATTCTGTATCAATTTATACTGTCAGACTACGCGTTAAATTTTCTTCAAAGACAACTGGAGTCCCAGATGATGCCAGGTTACACTATAACCCCAAACGAATAAAATAAACAATATTATTATATTTAATATAATAACAACAATACTTTTATAAAAATTAATATTTAAATGTTTTGATTTTATATTAAATATTAAAAATTATAATTAAAAAAATTCACAATTAATTTTAAAAAAAAATAAGACTAATAAAAAACTACAAATCAAATTTAACTTAAATTCATAATTAATAAGATTAATGAAAAACTACAAATCAAATTTAACTTGTTTATCAATTTGAGTAATTTCATCTAATTCTAAGCCATTTTCAATTGCATAATTTTTTTCAACTTTATAATTATTATTTTTAGTTCTTTCAATATTTTTAGGCTCTAAAAAATACCATTTTGTATACTTAAATTTAACACCTAAATAAGGTTTTGCTCCAAATATTTTAGAAAATTTTTCTAATTCATCAATTTGAGGAAAATCAACATAAATTTTATCTTTAATTGTAGTTTTAACCTCAATAGCTAAATAAATTTCACCATTACCTGCAATAACATCAGGTAAAGGTCTTTTAGTAGCTCCACCAGAAGCAGGAGCCCTCATAGCTGCAAAATTCCTTTCCCATAATTTATGAACTAAATCTCTTTCTTCTGTTGAACCTTTTTTAACCATAATATAACCTTTTATTATAAAAATAAACAATAATATTTTCATTTTATAAAATTATTATATTTATACTTAATTAGACCCCATAAGAAAACTAATATGGAATTAAAAATAATAAGAAATAGAATTAAATAAAAATCAATAAAAATAAGTAATAATCATGGGGCCGGGGCCGAGATTTGAACCCGAGTCGCAGGATCCACAGTCCCGTAGGATGACCGCCTACCCTACCCCGGCAAGTGAATAAATAATAAGTTAGATTAATGCGGGAGCAGGGATTCGAACCCTGGTAGACCTGCGTCAACAGGTCCTAAGCCTGTCCCCTTTGGCCGCTCGGGCACCCCCGCTTCGGATAAAAGGACAATCCCTAAAAAATCAACTATAATAATAATAAAAATGCTCCGTTCGGGATTCGAACCCGAGTCTCCGGCTCGAAAGGCCAGAATGATTGGCCGGACTACACCAACGGAGCATGAGAAAAAAATATCAAAATTATTGTAACATGGGCCCAATGGGGTTCGAACCCATGGCCTTCCGGTTATGAGCCGGACGCTCTACCTGGCTAAGCTATGGGCCCAAAAGCGCCATCGACAGGGCTCGAACCTGTGACCAATCGGTTAACAGCCGAACGCTCTACCTACTGAGCTACGATGGCATATAAAAAACCCATCTCAACCAAGTATAATTACCCATGTTTAAAATGCAATAATTTTAAACAGTAAATAATAGTTTAGATAACATCCTATATAAATGTTTCTATTTTAACATAAATATTAATGAAAAAATTAAATTTCGTAAAAAATTAAATTTTCAAAATAAAAATTATCTTATTATAGTTATGAAAAATGTAATATATAAATCTAATGGTTTATATTTAAATAAAACAGAAATAATCTAAAATAAGAAAAATAATAATATATTATAATTTAATAATATATTAATAATTTATTATAAAAATATAAAAATTTTAGTAGAGATAAAAAATGAATAATATGAAAAATACTGGAGAAATACTTGATTTAATTAAAAATGCAAATGAAATAACTTTAAAAAACCATTCAAACAAAGTTTATCTTGAAAGAGCAATCTTTTTATCATGGTATTGTGATAAAGGAGACTGTGCATTTTGTTATATGAGTACACAAAAAGATAAAATATTAGATCCAAGTAAAGCAAAAAGAAGAATTCCTAATATTCTAGCAGAAGCTGAAATGTGTAAAAGATTAGATTGGAATATTGAATTTTTATCTGGAGGATATAAAACTTTTACAACAAAACAAATAAAAGATATTGCTATTGAAATTAAAAACATTACAAATAAATGTGTTTGGTTAAATACTGGAATTACAAAGGAATTAGATGAATATAGTGATGAAATTATTGGAATTACAGGTGCTGTTGAAACAGTGAATCCAGAATTACATAAAAAAATATGTCCAAGTAAACCATTAGATGATATAAGTGAAATGTTAGATACTGCTAAAGATCTTGGATTCAAAAAAGCAATAACAATTATATTAGGTTTAGGTGAAACTTTAGACGATATTAATTATTTAATTCAATATATTAAAGATCATGATATTGATAGAGTTATATTTTATTCATTAAATCCACATAAAGAAACAATATATGCAAATAGTTCACAACCTGCATCATTATATTATGCTGAAGTAGTATCAACTATTAGATTAAATTTCCCTAATATTGAAATTATATGTGGAACATGGATTGATAATTTAGCAAATATTGGAATTTTAATATTAAGTGGAGCTAATGGAATTACAAAATTTCCTTTATTCAAAATGTTTGGAACTAAATATGGTAAAAGAGTTGAAGAAGAAGTAAAATGGGCTGGAAGAGAACTTCAAGGAACTTTTACTGATAAAAATAAGTTAGGTCCAGAAAAAAGTGAATATAATAATAAACTAGACAAATATATTAAAAGATATATTAAGGAATCATTAAAAAATAAATATTAAAAATTAAATTAATTTATTATCTT
This sequence comes from Methanobrevibacter sp. 87.7, assembly GCF_002208625.1. Lineage (GTDB taxonomy): Archaea > Methanobacteriota > Methanobacteria > Methanobacteriales > Methanobacteriaceae > Methanarmilla. Next base: position 86 of record NZ_MRCT01000102.1, on the reverse strand, counting down.
AAAATATTAATTTAATATAATTTATTTAAAAGGTAATCTAAAAAAACTTAAATAATAAAATTCTAAAACTATAAATCGAATTATTT
>NZ_MRCT01000101.1 GCF_002208625.1 Methanobrevibacter sp. 87.7 | reverse complement strand
TTGAAACAAATTTAATTAAAATATTTTATTTGATAATTTAATAATTTTAATAATTTTAGAATTAATTATTATTTAATTACTTTTTAATTATTCTATAATTAAATTATTTTAAACAGATTTTAAATTCTTATAATTATTTTTAGATTGTTATTAGTGGTGATTATATGGATATGAAAGAAAATCTTGATGCTGCACTAAGTGGTGAAAAAGTAGATATAAAACCAGTTATTAGTGTAACTCAAATAGGACTTACTGAAGCAATGGAAAAAGTTGGAGCTTCATGGCCTGAAGCACATAAAGACCCTGAATTAATGGTAAAACTAGCAAGTGCACCGTATAAATTTGCAGGATTAGAATGTATTAGAATTCCTTTTGGTTTAACTGTTGAAGCTGAATCTATGGGGGCTACTATTGATTTAGGTAATCCTGAAAAAACACCTGAAGTTAAATCATCTCCTTTTGAAACTGCAGATGATATTGAAGAACCTGATGATTTTTTAGATATTGGTCGTATTCCTTCTGTTTTAAAAGCTATTGATATTGCAAAAGAAGAATTTCCTGAAGTTCCAATAGTTGTAGGTACTACTGGACCATTTACTTTAACTGGACATTTATTAGGTATTGAAAATTTAGTAAGATTAATAAAAACAGAACCTTCTGATGTTGAAGATGCTATTGATAATTGTTTAGATGCATGTATGGATTATGCTGAAGCTATTATGGATCATGAACCTGATGTAATTTGTATTGCAGAACCTACTGCTTCTCCAGAACTTATTGATCCTTTACAATTTAAATCTATGATTAAACCAGCATTAGAAGATTATGCAAATTTCATTGAAGATCCTAAATCTGTTTTACATATTTGTGGTAATAGTCAAGAAATTGTTCCAGATATGGCAACTATTGGTTTTGATGGAATAAGTATTGAAGAAGCAGTTAATATTCCACAAGCAAGAAAAGATATTGGAAATGTTGGTAAAAATAATAATGGTTCTTGTGCTATGGAAGGTAATGGTAGTTCTGTTATTGTTGGAAATATTTCTACCTCTGAAACATTATTTACTGGTTCTGTAGATGATGTTAAAAATGATGTTAAAAAAGCATTAGATGATGGTGTTGATGTTCTTGCACCAAGTTGTGGTTTAGCACCAGGTTCTCCTATTGCAAATGTTAAAGCAATGGTTGATGCAAGAAATGAATATATAATTAAACTTTAAAATTAGCTATTTTAGCTATTTTTTTAGTTTTTTTTTTAATTTAGTAACATTTTTTAGTTTTTTTATCTATTTAAAATCAGTATAATAGAAATATTTAATTATTTTTTATTATTTTCTATTTTAATTTTATATTTTTTTAGCTATTTTTAAAATTAGTATTTATATTATTTTAATGCTTAAAAAAAGTATTAATTAGTTTTATTTAATAAAAGTAAAAATATATTAAAATTTAGTTTTATATTATTAGATATTTAATAAAAAATAAAAATATATTTATAATTATTTTTAAAATTATGTATTTATTAATTTAAATCTTAATATTTATTTATTAAAATATTTAATCAGTTTTTTCTAAAGATATTGAAACAAGTATACTTGCAATACTTCTATCTTTTGGATCATATCCATAATTTTTTTTAAGATATTCATCACTATGTGTTGATGGAGATGATGAGACAACTTTTTTAATACCTTCAATATTCTCAAGTTCTGGAAATGCTACTGGTGGTAATACAAAAGATTTTTCACTAAGATATCTATTATTATATTGGTTTTTATCTTTGAATATTACAAAATCTTCACTTAATAAAAAAGCATTATCATCATTTTTATATTCGTCTCTTTCTTCATCAGTAAAAATTTCATGACCTATAATCTCACCATTATGTCCTACTAAAATTAATGTCGGTGATGGTGGACGTCTAAAATATCCTTTTTTAAAAATAACAAAGGTAACATCTTGTCTAAAACATTCTTTCATTCCTTCATTAATTATAGGTACAATGTTTATGTCAATTTTTGATTCAATATCAATTAAATCTAAAATCTCTTTATTTGAAAGTTTTTCAACCTTTAATGTTCCTTTCATATTACTGATAATTTTCTCAGCTTTTTCTATTATTTTTTTCTCATTACTATTCATTATATATTAATAATAACTTGATTTTTATATAATTTTTTATAGTTATCTTTAATGTATGGTTTTTTATAATTTTTTTAGTTTTTTTTAATATTATAATCTTATTTTTTAATTTTTCTAAATTTGTTTTAAGTAAAACTTTTTATATTTTTTTAAATTTATTTTTTAAATTTAAAATTAGTTTTTCATATTTTTTATAATAATATAGTTAAGTTAAAATAAGGATTTAAACATATATTAACATAATATAATATTCACCTTATTTTTAGGTGATTTATAAATATGGTGATTTAATGAAAAATGGGGCCAAATTAGCTTTAGAAGATGGAACTATTGTAAAAGGTGAATCATTTGGTTATGAAACAACTAATGTTGGTGAAGTAGTATTTACTACTGGTATGGTTGGTTATACTGAATCATTGACTGATCCTTCTTTCAATGGACAAATTTTAATGTCTACTTACCCTTTAGAAGGTAATTATGGGGTATCTGAAGATCATTATCAATCAGATAAAATTCAAGTTGAAGGATATGTTGTAAGAGAAGTTTGTAAGAAACCTTCAAGGTATACTTCTCAAAAAACTTTAAATGATTTTTTAGAAGAATTTGAAATTCCAGGTATTAGTGGAATCGATACTAGATATTTAACTTTAAAAATTAGAAATTCTGGATCTATGAAAGGTGCAATTACCACTGAAGATATTAGTGATGAAGAACTTTTAGATTTAGCTAAAAGTCAAAAAAGTATTACTGATTTAGATCTTGTACCTGAAGTATCTACTAAAGAAGTAAAAATATATGGTGAAGATTGTAAGGATAAAATAGCACTTATTGATTGTGGTGTTAAAAGAAGCATCATTAATAGTTTTCTTAAAATTGGTGTTGGAGTTGTTCGTGTACCCTATAATCTAAATTATAAAGATATTTTAGATTATGATGTTAATGGTTTAATGGTTTCATGTGGACCAGGTAATCCTGATAAATTAGAAGATACTGTTAGTAATATTCAAAAGTTATCTAATAGACTTCCTGTTTTTGGTATTTGTATGGGTCAACAATTAATTGCTAAATCTTTTGGTGCTAAAATTTTTAAAATGAAATTTGGTCATAGAGGAGTTAATCAACCAGTAAAAGATCTTAATACTGGTAAAGTTTATATTACAAGTCAAAATCATGGATTTTCTGTTGATGCAGATTCTTTAAAATCTAGTGATTTAGAACTTACTCAAATAAATTTAAATGATGGAACTCCAGAAGGATTTGCTCATAAAGAGTTACCTCTTAAATGTATTCAATATCACCCAGAAGCAGAACCTGGCCCAAATGATACTAAATCATTATTTGAAGAATTTAAAGAAACTATTGAAAATTATTAATTTTTAAATTAATTTTGTAATTTGTTAGTAGATTTATTATGATTTAAATTTTTAGAATTTTAAATCGGATTTTGGAATTTAAATTTAATCTTAGATTTAATTTTTTTATAAAATTTTAGATTTAATTCTAGGTTTAAATTTTTATTTATAAAATTAAATTCTATATTTTTTTATAGAATATTAATATCGTTATTGCTTATTTGATTTTAGAGGAGAAGAAGGATAAAATGCCTATAAACAAGGATATTAAAAAAGTACTTATAATTGGTTCTGGTCCTATCCAAATTGGTCAAGCTGCAGAATTTGATTATTCAGGTTCTCAAGCATGTAAATCTTTAAGAGAAGAGGGTATTGAAACTGTTTTAGTTAACAGTAATCCAGCGACTATTCAAACTGATATGGATATGGCAGATACAGTTTATACAGAACCGTTAACACCGGAAATTGTTGCAAAAATTATTAAAAAAGAAAATGTAGATGCAATACTTCCAACAATGGGAGGACAAACTGGTCTTAATATTGCAACTGGTCTTGGTGAACTTGGAATGTTAGATGATATTAAAGTTTTAGGTTCAAATCTTGAGACAATTAAAAATGTTGAAGACCGTGATTTATTTGCATTGTTTATGGAGAAACTTGATGAACCTATTCCAAAATGTCATGCAGTAAACTCTATTGAGGAATCATTAGAAGCTATTAAAGATATTGGTTATCCTGCAATTGTAAGACCTGCATTTACTTTAGGTGGTACTGGTGGTGGAGTTGCTCATAATGAGGAGGAACTTATTCATATTACAAGACATGGATTAGATATGAGTTTTATTAATCAAGTTTTAATTGATGAATCTGTACTTGGTTGGAAAGAGTTTGAATATGAAGTAATGAGAGATTCTAATGACACTTGTATTATTGTATGTAATATGGAAAATATAGATCCTATGGGTATACATACTGGTGAAAGTGTTGTTGTTGCTCCAGCTCAAAATCTTGAAAATGATTATTCTCAAAGATTAAGAGATGCATCTATTAAGATTATACGTGCATTAGGTATTGAAGGTGGATGTAATATTCAGTTTGCTGTTAAACCAGAAACTGGAGAATATAAAGTTATTGAAGTTAATCCTAGAGTAAGTAGAAGTAGTGCTCTTGCATCTAAAGCTACTGGTTACCCTATCGCTAAAATTTCCTCTAAAATCGCATTAGGTTTAACTTTAGATGAAATAGAAAATGATATTACTAAAGAAACTCCTGCATCATTTGAACCTACTTTAGATTATGTTGTTGTTAAAATACCTAGATGGCCATTTGATAAATTTAAAGGAATTAATAGGGAAATTGGAGTTCAAATGAAAGCTACTGGGGAAGTTATGGCTATTGGGAGGACTATTGAAGAAGCTCTTCAAAAAGCTTTAAGATCTCTTGATTTAGGTTATGATGGTTTTGAATATATTGATTATACTAAATATGATCTTGAACATCCAACTGATTTAAGACTTTTACAATTATATTCTGCTATTAAAGATGGAGAAGATGTTGAAGAAATCTCTGAAATCACTGATATTGACAGTTTCTTTTTATATAAAATTAAAAATATTGTTGATTTTGAAGATGAAGTTACTTATGAAAAACTACAAAATCCTGAATACTTTAGGAAAGCTAAACAATTAGATTTTACAAACACAAAACTTGCAAAATTAACTAATAAGACTGTTGATGAAATCTGTGAAATTCAAGAAAAATATAATATTATTCCTAGTTATAAAATGGTAGATACTTGTGGTGGAGAATTTGAAGCAAGAACTCCATATTATTATTCATCATATGATAAAGGTGATGAATTAGCATTAAGTGAAGATAAAGATAGGAAAATTATTATTCTTGGTGCAGGTCCTATTAGGATTGGTCAAGGTATAGAATTTGATTATTGTTGTGTACATTCTTCTCTTGCACTTAAAGAAGAAGGAATTGAAACAATTTTAATTAATAATAACCCTGAAACTGTAAGTACTGATTATGATATTTCTGATAAATTATTCTTTGAACCTTTAACATTTGAAGATGTAATGAGTATTGTTGAAAGAGAAAAACCAGATGGAGTAATTGTACAATTTGGTGGTCAAACATCTATTAATTTAGCAGTTCCTCTTGCTAATGCAGGTGTAAAAATTTTAGGTACACCATATGATAGTATTGATATTGCTGAAGATAGGGAAAGATTCACTAAATTATTAAATAAACTTAATATTCATCAAGCACCATTTGGTCTTGCTCATTCATATGATAAAGCTAAAGAAGTTGCTGAAAAAATTGGTTTCCCGGTACTTGTAAGACCATCATATGTTATCGGTGGACGTGCAATGGAAATTGTTTATGATAATAGTGAACTTGAAGAATATATGAAAGAAGCTGTAAAAGTATCACCAGAACACCCTATTTTAGTAGATAAATTCCTTGAAGATGCTATTGAACTTGATGTAGATGTATTATGTGATGGTGAAGATGTATTTATTGCAGGTATTATGGAACATATTGAAGAAGCAGGTGTTCACTCTGGAGATTCTGCATGTGTAATTCCACCTCATACTGTACCTAAACATTTAATTGATGAAATTAGAGAGGATACTAAAAAACTTGCTCTTGAACTTGATGTTGTTGGTTTAATGAATATTCAGTATGCTGTAAAAACTGATACTGAAATGGTATATATTATTGAAGCAAATCCACGTGCAAGTAGAACAGTACCATTTGTAAGTAAAGCTATAGGTATACCTATTGCAAAAATTGCAACTTTATTAATGACAGGATATAAACTTAAAGACTTTGGTCTTACAAAAGAAGTATCTATTGATCATGTTGCAGTAAAAGAATCTGTATTCCCATTCTTAAAATTACCAAAATCAGATACTATTCTTGGACCTGAAATGAAATCTACTGGAGAAACTATTGGTATTGATGATACTTTTGGTGTTGCATTTTATAAATCACAACTTGCTGCAGGTATGAATTTACCTAAAAAAGGTAAGATCTTTATAAGTGTTCGTGATAAAGATAAAAAGAAAATCCAAACTATTGCTGAAAAAGCATATAATTTAGGTTTTGAAATTTGTGCAACTAGAGGTACTGCAAATGCTGTTGAAGGTGTTCCAATAGAAATTGTTAAAAAAGTTTCACAAGGTTCACCAAATATACGTGATGCAATATTAAATGATGAAATTGATTTAATAATTAATACTTCATATGGTAAACAAGCTGCACGGGATGGTTATATCATTAGACGTTTAGCTATTGAACTTGGTATTCCATATGTAACTACTCTTGCTGGTGCAAGAGCAGCACTTGCAGCAATAGAAGCAGTTTCAAATACTGAGATTAATGTAAAATCATTAAATGAACACTCTGGTGGAAACTTTGATTTAAATCTTAAAAAATAGTTTTTACTTTTTATTTTTTTTTATCAATTTTTTATTTTATTTACTTATTTTTTTAATTTTAAAATAGTATTTT
>NZ_MRCT01000100.1 GCF_002208625.1 Methanobrevibacter sp. 87.7 | reverse complement strand
TGAAAATAGAGTTTTTCATAATTAAAAAAGATTTTATAAAATTAAAGAAAAATAGAATTTTCTAAATTAAATTACTTGTATAACTTAAATAAAAACAAAAAATAAAACACAAAAAACCAAAAACAAGAAAAAATACTTAATAAATTAAACAAAATTAAAAAGAATTTCTTTATTTTATAAAATGTTTAAAAATATACTTATTTAAACTAAAAAATATATAAATGTTATAAAATAAAAATAATAATATTAGATTTATAAATTATATTTAATCATAAAATAATTTTGGAGAATAAGATATGTGGGATACATCTAAAGATTATAGAATTTTAATTGCAATGAAATCACAAGAAGTTTTTTTAAACACTATACGTACAGGTAGTTTTAGAGGAAATTGGAATAAAAAAGCAGCTGTGGATGAAGCAAAAAACATGAATAGTGCATTCCAATCTTTAAAATACTCCTATTTAGAAGGAGAAAATCTTACTAATAGTCCTGATGTAACTGAATTAGAAGAACATGCAAATAAAATTATTGAATTCTTAGGTGGAAAAGAATGGAATCATAATTTTATAAATGCTACCCCTAAAGATGAAAGACAAAAAGCTGAAGAAAACATTGCAAAAGTACAATTCTTTTTAAATACAATTCTTGGACTTAGAAAAAGATTATCTTATGGTCCAATAAATGATCCTATCATAGGTATTGATATTAAAAAAGGAGAAGTAATGAGTGTTAGTAAACATCCACATGCTGATAATCTTATGATGTGTAATGTAAATCTTGGTAAAAAAGCAGTACAAGTAATTACCAACGATCAAAATGTTAAAGAAAATAATCAAGTAGGTGTATCACTACTCCCACCACAAAGTTTCTTTGGTGAAGTTTCAGAAGGAATGTTTTTAGGTTATGATGGAAATATTTTAAAAGATGTTAAAGGAGAAATAGGAGAAAATCCTAAAGGAATAGCTATGGAATCATTAAATGCTACACGTAACTTAATTGATATATTTTTAGATAAATAGCTAATAAAATTAAAATACATAAAATTTAGAAAAATAACTAAAATATAAAAAAATCACAAAAAATCTCTTAAATTATTTATTAAAAATAAATTTATAAAATAAATATAAATTAAAGGGAAAAATAATGGCAAATATGGAGGAATCACCGAATAAATGGTCAATACTTGCAGCAATGTCACTTGGAGTAATGATGGCTTCAATTAATACAAGTATTTCAAATGTTTCATTACCTGATATTGGGATTTATTTTAATAGTAGTGTAGGTATTACAGGTCTTGTTGCTACAGCATATTTTATTTCATTTATAGGACTTGCACTTTTTTCAAGTAAACTTGGAGATAAATATGGTCATGATAAAATATTTATTTCTGGAGTAATTGGATTAATAATAACCTCTATAATGTGTTCTTTTTCACCTTCTATCCAAATATTAATTTTAAGTAGATTTTTACAAGGAATTACTGGTTCACTTCTTCTTGCTAGTCCAATGATTATTTTAGAAAAAGCATTTTCAATTAATCATTTAGGTAAAGCATATGGAATTTATTCTGTTTTTGCAGCAGTAGGACTTGCAATAGGACCAACAATTGGTGGTATATTACAAAGTTTATTTAATTGGAGAGCAATCTTTTTAATCAATGTTCCACTTGGAATTATAACACTTATAATGAGTATTTATTCATTAGATAAAATAGAAACAATGGATGTTATTTGGGATATTGAAGGATTAATAAGTATATTTCTTGCAACATTATTTGTAATTACTACATTAAATTGTATTGAAGATAAATTTTATTTATATGGATTAATATCTGGAATACTTACTGCAATTTCAACATATGCATTTATTAAAGCAGAAAAAAGTGCAGAAGATCCTTTAATTAACCTCAATTTATTTAAAAATAAAACATTTACTGCAAATAGTATCAACCTTCATTTAGCATACATTGCAGAATATTTATTTATTTACGCTTTACCATATTTCTTAGAAAAAGTTGTTCATGATGGTCCTGGTATGGTTGGTGTTGTATTAAGTGCTGCACCAATATTAATGATATTTATAGCACCAATTAGTGGAGAAATTACTGATAAAAAAGGTCCAGTTTTACCTACAGTTATGGGATGTATAGTATGTATAATCTCTGCATTACTACTCCTTCACACTAATATAAACAGTCATGGATTTAATGTATTTATAATGTTTGCAATTTATGGAATTGGTTGTGGTCTTTTACAATCTCCAATTAATAAAGCAATAATGGTTTCAGTTCCAGAAGAATATAGTGGTACTGCTTCAGGAGTTATTCCAACATCTAGAAGTTTAGGTATTAGTTTTGGTGTATGTTATGGAAGTTTAATATATTCATTTACAGTACCAGTCATATTATGCAACAAAATGTATTATTTGGTAGTGCAGCAAATGATTTAATTTTAGGATTACATTATATTGGAATCCTTTCAATAATATTAAGTATTCTTGTAATAATACTTTCAATATATGGTAAACCACCAAAAGCAACATATGAAACTTAATAATTAAAAATTATCTTATTTTATTTTTTATTATAGATATAAAGCTAAAATAGCTAAATTTTATATATAAATAAATATTATTTAAAACTAATTTTAATACTTAAAATCATATTCGAATAATAAATCAATAAAAAATTTTAATACTCAAAAAATAAAACTACTAAAAAGCCAAATTTAAAACTCAAAAAAATCAACAAAAATTAATTTTAAACAAAAATAAAAAGAGTAAAAAAAGAAGTTAATTATCTAAGATTAAAACCAATTAACTTAGTTCTACACATATCCTCTACAGCATACTTAACTCCTTCTTTACCTACACCACTTAATTTAAATCCACCAAATGGCATGTTATCTGTTCTAAAAGTAGATTGTTTATTAACAAAAACAGATCCTGCTTCAATTTCCTGAGTACATTTAAGTGCATTCCTAATATTTTCAGTGTAAACACCTGCTTGAAGACCATAACGTGTATTATTTGCTACAGAAATTGCTTCATCAACACCATTTACACCAATAATTGGTGCAATAGGACCAAATGTCTCATTTTTTACAAGATCCATTTCAGGTTTAACATCAGTAAGAACAGTAGGCCAATAAAAGTTATCTTTAATTTTAGCACCTATTTCAAGATTTGCACCATTTTCAATAGAATTATTAACTGATTGTTCAACCATTTTAACTGCCTTATTATTTATAAGAGGACCAATATCAGTATTTTCATCCATAGGATTTCCAACTTTAAGTTTTTTAGTTGCTTTTACTAATTTATCAATGAATTCATCAATAACTTTCACATCAACAATAACTCTTTTTACACCCATACAAACTTGACCTGAAAAAAGATATGCACCATTTACAACACCTTTTACAGCTTTGTCAATATTTGCATCATCAAGAACAATAACAGGATCATTACCTCCAAGTTCAAGAGTTAATTTTTTCATTCCAGAATTATTAGCAATACTGAGACCAGTAGGAACACTACCAGTGAAAGATATTTTATCAACATTTTCAGCAGTTACTAATGCATCACCAATTTCTTCACCAAGTCCAGTTATAGAATTAATAACACCATCAGGAAAATGATTAGCCATAATTTCAGCAAGCATAAGACCAGATAATGGAGCTTCCCTAGAAGGTTTTAAAATTACTGTATTTTTAGCAGCAACAGCAGGACCTAATTTATGAATTGCAAGATTAACTGGATAATTAAAAGGAGTAATTGCAGCAACAACACCTAAAGGAATTTTTTGAGTAAATGCATAAAATCCTTTACCTCCAAGTCCTGCATCTAAAGGTACAGATTCACCATAAATACGTTTAGCTTCTTCTGCAGCAAATCTAAGAGTTTCTACACTACGATCCATTTCACCAATTGATCCTTTAATTGGTTTTCCAGTTTCTTCAGTTATCACTTTAGCTAATTTTTTACTATTTTCTTTTAAATCATCATAAGCATCAAAAAGTAAGTTAGAAACTTTTCTTGATGAAAATTCCATGATTTTACTTTTAGCATTATTTGCTGCAATAATAACATCATTAACATCATTTTTATCTGCTATAGGTATAGTATCAATAATAGAATTATCATATGGATTTATTACATCCATTGTTTCATCTTTTGATACATGTTTACCATTTATTAAAATATCCATAATAATACCTTCATAATAATTTAAAACAATCATGAATTCTAAAAAGTATATTTTAAAAATTCAATAAAATTCATGAATAAACATTCAATTAATAGTCTAAATTTTGGTTTAATTAAATATTTTCATATTTTATTAAAAATATTATATAAATTACTGAAAGTATTAACAGATATTTTATAAACTTATTAAAAAATATTATATAAAAATCTAAAAAACCTTATACAAAAAACCAAAATGTAGAACTGAAAATCATAAAAAAATAAAATAATCTATAATTTAAAAAATAAAAATAAAACACAATATTTAGACAATAAATATATTATACAAATTTATTAAATTTATCAGATAATTGATTAATAGACTTATTAAAATTTTCAAACTCTTCAGAATTAACATTATTAGATATATCACTTAAATATTTTTTATAAAAGTCTAAAAATAATAATAAAATAATCAAAATACCACCAATTAATAATATAAGTTCTGCAGAAGACTGTGCATTTTCTTCAATGAAAATCTTATTAAACATAAACAAAAAATAACCTCCAAAAAAATATACAAAAATAAATAAAAATTCTATCAAAAAATACAAAAATCATATACTAAACAAAAATAAAACCTCAACAAAAAAAATTATATACTAAACAAAGTAAGATCTAAATTAGAAATTATATAAAAAATCACATAAGCAAATATAACTAGAAAAAAAGAATAATAAAGACCTTTTTTAATATTACCATAAATTATTAAATTTATAATAAAACCAACTAAAAATGAATGAATTATAATATAAGCATTACTAACTATTGGTGTAACAGAAAGTAAAGAATTAGTTTTACCTAAAGTACCTATAAAATTAGAATAAATACATACCATACCCATAGCAAAAGGAGTAGCAATAACTGCAGAAATGACTAAAAAAATAATTGCCATCATAACTGAAGATTTTCTCTCTTTAGATAAAATATTCATACTTCTTAAATCATAAGATAAATCATCAAGAACATTTGCAATACTTCCTCCACTTTTTCTACCTTCTAATATAATCTTAAAGGAACGACTTAAATTTTTAGAATTTAATCTAAGAGCTAAATTCATCCAAGCATCATCAAAATTACTTCCTAACTTAATTTCATATACTGTTATTTTAATCTCATTATACAATGGCCCATAACCATAATTTGACATATATTCCATAGAATTTTCAAAACTTAAACCTACACGAAGCATTGATCCTAATTGTTTTAAAAAATCTGGTGCTTCCTCTTCAATTTCTTTTCTTCTTAACTCAATTTTATAATTTAAATAAGAATAAAATATAATAAATGGAGAAAAAAATAAAATTAATACAAGTAAAACATCAATATTAAAGAAATAAACCGAAAAATATAAAATTAAAAATAATATAATAGAAATTAAAGTAAAAATAGCTAAAATATCACAAGAATATATATTTACACCAGCTTTAAGTAAAAAATTTTGAAAATTTAAAATATATTTTCTTGGAATTTTTTCATCATAAAATGTTGATATTCTACTTAATAAATCAATAAATTTCATAGATAATATAAAAAATAAAATAGTATTTAAATTATTTTTTAACAAGATTAAAAATAAAATAGAATATTAAATATTTAATAGATTTAAAAAATATTCAAAGTTTATATAAATATAAATAAATTTAAAATAGCTAAAATAAAAAAATACTGCCTAAAGAACAAGAAACTAACACTAAAACAAAAAATTACAAGAAAAAAATTAGAAATAAAAAAAAGTAATTTAAAAATTATATAAAAAGTAAATTTAAGGATATTTAAACAATAATTTGAGGTAAATCACCGATTATATGAGCATTATCATTATCTACAATAACAGTATCCTCAATTCTTACACCAAAATCTCCTTCTAAATAGATACCTGGTTCTACTGTAACAAACATATTCCTTTCTAATATAGTATCATTTCTATAAGAAACATTTGGTTCTTCATGAATATCTAAACCAAGACTATGCCCAGTACTGTGAATATAATTATCACCATAACCATATTCAGTAATAATATCCCTTGCAACTTTATCTACATCAGATGCTTTCATACCTGCATGAATTGCTTCAATTGTTTTATCATGTGCTTCAAGAACAATATCAAATATCTCTTGTTGTTTATCACTGAAAACAATTGTTCTAGTATTATCTGAACAATATCCTTTATATTTAGCACCCCAATCAATTAAAATTGGAGTTTCTAATTCTTTATGTTGAGGAATAGAATGAGGTAAACTTGAATTACTACCACTTGCAACTATAGTATCAAATGATTCAGACTCTGCACCATATTCTCTCATTAATCTACCTAGTTCATATGAAACTTCCCATTCACTTTTACCTGCATCATATTTACGTAGAATATCAAGATCTTTAAATGCTTTTTGAGCTATTTTAGTAGCTTCTTGAATTTTAACAATTTCATCATAAGATTTTATCATTCTTTCAGTTTCAATAATATTATCAATTGTTAAATCACATTTACCTAGAAAATCTTTTGAAAATTTTTGATATAAACTAATAGGAAGTGATGATTCAATAGCAAGTTTAGTTTTACCTTCTTTTTCTAAATCATCATTTAAACTAGATATAGACTCAAATTTCCTAACTTCAATTTGAGAATTAAGTTTAGCATTTTCATAATCAAGTTCTGTTGCATATACAACAGGATTTTCACTTAAAACTAAAAATGCAAAACTTTGTGGATTATAATTAGAAACATATTTAATATTATTTACATTAGTTAATAATAATCCATCATAATCGGCTTCTTGTGTTTTTTTAATTAAATGTGATAAATGAATAGAACTTGGACTTTCATATTTTGACATTAATATCCCCTAAGATATATTATATAATAATAAATATATTTTAAATACTTATTAAATTTTACATATTTTAGTTAAAAAGATAATCTAAAAAATCCAAAATTTAATAGATAAATAATGACTTTAATGC
>NZ_MRCT01000010.1 GCF_002208625.1 Methanobrevibacter sp. 87.7 | reverse complement strand
AAGTAATACACATTTATTAAGATTTAATAAAATTTAAAATTTTAATATTTAAAATATTATTTTAAAAATTTATTATTTTTTTCTAATTTTTTTAAATAAAAAAAGTAGTTAAAAATTAATTTAATAATTTTTAACTTTTGATGGAAGCTTATAGAATATTACTGGTACAATAAATAGAACTACAAGTAATATAAATTGTATTAATACTTGCATACTATCTGAACTTGTAAATGAGGTATAATTACCTCTTATCCACATTATTCCAACAATAATTGGTATGAAGTATTTAATCATGAATTTCCAGATTTTACCTAATTTAAAGTTAGAACCACTATTAATTGCATCTAATAATTTATCAAGGCCATAGATCCAACCAAATATTATACATTCAATAATTACAGTTAAAAGTAAACCAAATTGGTTTAAGAATCCATCGAAGTATGTAAGAAGTGATGAACCATAAGTTGTTGTAAATAATATAGATATTAAGAATCCAACAAGACAAATCATACTAACTGTTTTTTTACGTGATAAATTGAATTTTTCACTTATTGATGAATTTAATGGTTCTACAAGTGCAATTGCTGATGTGAAACCTGCAAAGAATAGACATATAAAGAATAATGGTCCTATTATATATCCAACTGTACCCATTGTGTTAAATACACTTGGTAATACTACAAATGCTAAACCTGCACCATTAGTTACTACTTGATCTATTGGAACATTACTTACAAGACTCATAAATCCAAGTATACTGAACATTCCAATTGCAGTAAATACTTCAAATCCACTATTTGTAAATGCTACTGTAAGACCATTTTTTACAAGATTAATATCATCAGGTAAATAACTTGCATATGTAAACATTATACATAGACCTAGACTTAATGAGAATACAATTTGTCCAAATGCTGCAAGCCATATATTGAAGTTTGTAAGTTGAGACCATTCTGGAGTAAATAATGCACTAACTCCTTTAAATGCTCCAGGTAATGTTAATGAGTATATTACAATTCCAGCCATTAATACAAAGAGTAATGGTATTACAATTTTACATACTGTTTCAACACCATCATTTAGGTTTTTATGTGAAACAAACCATATTATAAACCATGATACTGCTACTGCAATAAATATTGGTAATACAATATGTAATATTCCTAATGGATTATTTGAAGTTTGAAGTAAAGTATGTGTAAAGAAAGTATTTGTATCTGTACCCCATCCTTTAAAGAAACTTAAAATAAGGTATATTAAGTTCCATCCTATAATACATGTATAATATGATAATATAAGAAATGGAACCATTTGTATTGTCCATGCAATATATTCATATTTTTTATTAATTGTTCTTAGTGTTTTACTTAATCCTGCTTTGAACTTGTATCCTGCACCATATTCAATAAATATAAATGGTGCTCCCATACATAAAATTGCAACTATATATGGTATAAGGAAAGTACCTCCACCATTTGTATATGCAATATATGGGAAACGCCAAATATTACCTAAACCAACTGCAGAACCAATCATAGCAAGTAAAAACCCTAATGTACTATTCCATTGATTAGTTTTCTCTGTCATTCTTTAACCTTTATTTTATTAAATAATATTTAAATTTATTTAAGTATAATACTAAACTTTTAACTAGTAAATTATAAACTCTTATTAGTTTTTTTATAACTCTGTTATATTTTTAATGATTTACAATTTTAAATACTGTTATTTTTTTATAACTCTGTTATATTTTTAATGATTTATAAATACCATTATTTTTTTATAATTATAAGCTATTTGTAGCAGATATTTATAATATAAACTACTTTTATTAGTTTATAGTAGCTTTAATTGATATAATTACATAAACTATTCATAACTCTAAATAGCTATTAAATAAAAGTATTTAGACTCTATTTTAATCATTAAATAGCTAAAAATATTTTAAGTTAAAAATTATAGTATACTCTACTTATAAAAAGTTTATATATGTATATTAAAATTTTATCTTAAAAATCAGATTCAATGGCCTTAATCATATTGTATAATACTTTATTCACTGTAACATCTACTCCATATTCTTTACCGAGTCTTATGACTTTACCATTTAAAGAATCAATTTCTGTTTTTATTTTCTTTTCAATATCTTGTGATGTAGATGAAACATGTTCATATGTATCTGGAACTAATTTTGAATAAAATAAATCTTTATAATCTGATGAATTATCCCAGTCTATAGTATAGCCTGCTTTTTTAATAACATTAAAAATTTCATCAATTACACGATTCATTATACTAATTGTATATTGATTTTCAGTTAATTTTCCATAATTAACTCCTAAAATAGCTCCAAGAGGATTTAATGCACAATTATATAACATTTTAGCCCATAAAAATTTAGCTACATTATCAGTTACATTACAAGGTATACCTGATTTTGTAATGATTTCAGCAATAGGTTTTAGAACATTTATATCCCCATCTTGTAATGTTCCAAGTTCAATTGGTTCAGTGTATACTGTAATTTCACTAACATTTAATTCTGGCCTTTTAAAACCAGTAATTACACGTGCACAAAAAACTTTATTACTTGGAAAATATCTAAGATATGGTTCATCGTTTCCAAAACCATTCTGGAAAATAAGTATATATCCATCATCTTTAAGTATATCTCTATTTTCATTAAGTTTAGAACTAATATCATCATTTGCTGTTGTTTTACTTGTTATAAAAACATAGTCTATGGATTTTCTTGGAATATCTTTATAATCAGTGTAGACTTCAAATTCTTCTCTTGAAAAACTTAGATTTTCAAATAATCCAAGTCTTTTTATACCATTTTCCATAGCTTTTTTAGTTCTATGACTTGCATAAAATAATACATTTACTCCTTGTGATAAAAGTGATCCTCCTAGTGCAATACTTAATGCCCCAGAACCATCAATTAATATATTCATTTTACTCCTCTAGTTTTAAGAAATTTAATTTTAATTACCATTATATTATTTATTTTTAAAGTTTATATTTTTTATCTATTTTACTTATTTAGTTTAATATTTTAATAGTTTTATTGAAGGTTTAAATAGCTAATTTATTTTTATTAAATTTTATTTTCATGAAATTTTTAGTTCTATTATATTAGAACATTATGAATTTAGGTAAAGTACTTTACTTGAGGAAAGGAGCTTTATTAGAATCTATATTATTAACAAATGAACTATTATTACTATTATTACTATTATTACTATTATTATTATCAGTATTATTACCTGTTTTATTATTGTCAGTTTGATTTGTTTGGTTTGTCTGATTTGTTTGGTTATTAATTACAGTTATTGATGAAGTACAATTAATATTTTTAATTTCATTAGAGCTAACAACAACTGTATTTATATTACCTTCTTTTGTAGTTTTAAAGAATAATGTAATAGTAGCAGTTTGATTAGGCTCTAAGGTTTTATTATAATAGAAAACATTACCTACTTTATACCAATCATTACCTATAAAATTATTAAAAATTAAACCATCAGGTATATTTTCAACAAAATGTAAACCAGTAAGATTATAATCACAGGTATTATTGATTTCAATTATATGTGGAACAGTATCTCCTAAATTAACAGTACTTGCATTTGTGTTAATATTTAGTGACATATTTGCTATATACATAGGTAATTCTAATGTTTGATGATCAATAGTAGCATATATAGTATTATTTGTAGTACTATTAGAATATAAAGTATTTAATTTATTATTTACTAATTCACCAGTAACTGGATTAAATACACCTGTATTTGCAGTGAAAGTAACATTACGTATTGGTAAGTAACTAGTATAATCACTGATATTTTCACCATCAGTAAATTTAGTTAAACCGGCAGTTAAGTTATATGTATTACCTGCAAACATAGTGGTTTCATTACTAATAAAGGTCATTAAAACCCAATTATGATTAGTTATATTACCAGAATATCTGTCTTTAGGATCTTTATTAGATCCCCACCAATTGTAAGCAAGATTGTTATTATCAATATAATGATAATCTCCAGAACTAATATCTTGTCCATTATTATCAGGATTATCTATAATAGCACAATGGGTAATATTAGTAAGTCCCATAACATAAACAGCACCAGCTTTAGATGCAGTATTATTAATAAATAAACAACCATCTACAATAGAGCCATTAATATATTGACAAGCTAATGTAATTGCTCCACCATTACCTTCTTTTGCAGTATTATTAATAAAGCTTGAATTATAGATATGAGCTGTATCTTCATCAGATATATAAATTGCTCCTCCATCCTTTTCTTTTGCAGTATTATTAATAAATGTAGAATTAACAATAGTTAATGGTACGTCTTCAATATATGGTTCATGACATATTGCACCACCATGTTTATTAGATGTACAGTTAATGAAGTTAGAATTATTCACTGTTAAATTTGTATAAGCCTTATTCTGGATTGCTCCTCCATCAATATATGCTATAGAATTAGTGAAATTAGAATTATTTACAATTAATTTTTTTCCTTTATCAACCCTAAATTCACTTTTAAAGTATATTGCTCCTCCATCATATTTAGATTTAGTATTGTTAAAATTACAATTATCTAATTCAAATAAATAATCTGCTGAAGAAAAATCTGTATATATTGCACCACCCTCATCTCCAGAACTTAGATTATTAAAACTACAATTATTAACTTTTACATTCACATTACCTTCATCTATAGTTAAATATATTCCACCACCATCTTTTTCAGAGTTTGTATTGTTAAAATTACAATTATTAACTTTTATATCTGCATTATCTTCATTGATATTTAGGTATATTGATCCTCCTTGACGTGGAGATTTAGAGTTATTAAAACTTGAATTATTTAACTCAAATGAACCATTTAAAGAAGAAAAATCAATGTATAATCCACCAGCATAATATCCAGAAGTGATGTTGTTAAAATTACAGTTATTTACTTTTACATTAACATTATCACCATAAGGATATATGTATCCTGCACCACCATCATCTTCAGAACTTAGATTGTTAAAGGTACAATTTTCAATTAGTAAATTTGCATTATCATCAAGATCAATATATATTGCTCCACCATCATCAGTTGAATGTGAATTAATAAATTTTGAATTAGTAATACTATTATCACCAACACAATTTTCTAAATAAACACATCCTCCATCATTTCCTTGGTTATCAGAGAATGTGGAATTATTGTACTAGCTTCAGAGTATATTGCTCCACCTTCATTTTCACTGTAAGCATTAATGAAGTTTAAATCATTTAACCTTACATTAGAGTTTAATATATTAAATATTCTTGATAGTTTTAATCCATTTAATGTATGACCATTTCCATTTATTGTTAATGTTTTTCCATCAATAACTATTCCCTCTGGAAGATTATCATTAGGAGAGTAAGTGTAATCCTTATCTAAATTAATAGTCCCATCATCATTTAAATCAATTAATTTTTGTAAGTCACTAAAACTTCCTTCAGAATCTTTTAAAACATTATTTGAATCAGCATTATTTAATGTTTGAATATTATTTGAATCAATATCATTAAGATTATTTAATGCTTGGACATCATTATTATCTGAATTAAAATTTTTAATATTATTTGATGAAGAATTTGAGTTTAATCTTTGGACTTCATTGTTATTTAAGTCAAGATTATTAATATTATTTAATGTTTGGATTTCTTCATCATCAATATTATCTGTTGCAGAAATAGTAGTTAAAGAAATGCTTATTAAGAGTATAATACTTATTAAAAATACTATTTTCTTTTTTACCATATTTCTTCACCTCCATATATTTTATATAATTACATAAAAAAACTAAGTTTATTATAAAATTTTTAATAAAATAACTTTATATATAAACGATTAACTATGTAATTATTATTAAGTTAAAAACTTAATAGCACTATATATATGTATAAATATATATAAATCTATGTATATATTCGTATTTATCTGAATTAATTTATTATAATAGAACATTCGTAAAAATATAAAAAAACTATCTTATATTTTTAATATGAATAAAAATACTATTTTTTTTAAAATATTTGAATAAAATACTAATTTTTTTAAAAGATTTAAGAATTTTAAGAGGTTTTTTATTCAAATAAAGTTTAGTTAAGATAAAATAAGTTTGAGTATTTTAATATTAAATTAAAGAATATATTTATAAAATAAATTTAGGAATTTTATTATTAAATTATAAAATTAAATTTATAAAATAAGTTGAGTATTATATTATTAAAATAAAAAAATAATTATGGATTGATTTTATGGTTGATGAAGATATTTTTCGTAGATTAATAAAAGTATATGGAAAAGAAGTTATGATTCAAAATATCATTGATGATTTAATGGATAATAGAATAAAATTACGTAATGATTTAGCAGAAGAACATGAAGAAGAGTTAAATAAGTTTACTGATGGAGTAGTTCCACCTTGTGTATATCTTGGTCATCAAGATAGAGAATATCTTAAAAAGAAAGATAAACTAGATTTATTCAAAAAAAAGCTAAAGCTTATCGTGATGGATTAAAAAAAAGTAAAGATAAATTTCTATTTGCTATTACTTATTTTGCTAAATGGGTTGTTGCTAATCCAGAATATTCATATCTTTTTGATTATGTTGAATATGAGGATGTTATGTTTTTTGATGATTCTGGTATTCAAAAGCCTATTATTAAAATTGATATTCCAAAATAATGATTAAAGATTATAAGATTTAAAAACTTATTAATCTAAATTAATAATTATAACACATTTAAATAATAAAGCTTATTAATCTAAATTAATAATTATAACACATTTAAATAATAAAGCTTATTAATTTAAGAATTTAAAACATATTTATTTTAATTTTTAAATCAAATTTAGCAATGTAGTTTCTTTTAAGAATTTAGCCATATCTTTATCTAATTTATATGCAAGATTTTCTACAAGTTCTAAAAATTTATTAAAATCAGTATTATTTAAGGATTTAAGGCCATGAGCAAGGATTGAATTATTTCTTTTATAAGTTAAATCATTAATTCTATCTCTATTTTTTATAAAGTATTTACCAAGATCATCATCAAGTTCTGCTAATAATTCAAAGTCTTTAATTAAACCTATTCTTATTTTATTATTTTCTCTTGTTTTTTCAAGATTTTCAATAAACTCATTATTTACTCCTTTATCTAATAGTATTTTAGTATCTATATCTGAACTATTAAGTTTATAACGTGAATTAAGTCTTATTTGTGCAATTAATTCAAAACATCTATATAATCTTGCTATAGCATCATCATATTTATATTCATTTGCTCTTCTTATTGAATTATTAATTAAACTTGCAAGTATATAACAGTTTTTTAGATTTTCATGTTGAGATCTTACTATAGTACCAAGTGCTTTTAAATTTACTTTTAAATCATCTTTAATTTTGTATCAACAATATTTTCTATTATTTCTCCTGCAGTGTAGAAACGATTATTATTAAAATAGCTTCTTGCTTTCATAATAAAAAATTTATCATATATTTTATAGAGATTTTGATATTGGATTGAACCTGTACCTACTGATACAATACCATTTGTTCTATCTCCACTTACTGTAATAAGATTTTTTGAATAAAACATACCACAACATGCCATTGCAGCAGACATTGTTTTAGTTCCATAGGTATAATCCATAATTATTTCATGTTTATCTTTAGATAGAATATCTAATTCCCATATTTTAGATTCAAAGGTTTCAAAACAGTTATTAAAGTTATCAATTTGATCTATAATAACTATTTCATAATCTTCACCTTCTATAAAATCATCATCATCTTCTATAAATAATTCTTTAATATATTTTATAATGTCTTTAGATAATTCTGGTGTGAAAAATACTATATAATTTGGATAGATTTTATGTAGTGAAGTATATATTCCTTTTGCTAATCTTTTACATCCCTCTGTATCTGAATTAGGATCTACTCCTGTACCTACTGTCATAAATAATGTTTCTATTATTTTTTTCATTTTATCACTTTAGATAAGTAAAGATATTTTGTTTTAATAATTAATTTTAGTCTATTCTTTAGATAAGTAAAGATAGTTTCTTTTATTAATTAATTTTAGTCTATTTTTAAAATTATTTATAATTATCTAAAATAAAATAGATTGTTAAAATAAGTTTTTAATTTATTATTATGATTTAATTTAGTTTTTAAGTTTATTAAAATTTATAATTTGATTTTTTAGTTTAATTCTCAAGTTTTATTAAAATTAGTATTCTAGTTTTTTTTAGTTTAATTTTCAAGTTTTATTAAAATTAGTTTTTTTTAAAATAGTATTTTTATTAGTTTAATAAATTTTAATCTTAAGCTATTTATTAATAGTCTATTGATATTCTAAGTTATTGTATTAAATAGTTTAGTAAAATTAGATTTTATAATAAAATTAGTTTAATATAAACAATTATTAATTTAGTTTAATTTATGGTAAAATTAGTATATGTATAATAATTTAGTTTAATTTATGGTAAAATTAGTGTTTAATATATAGTAAAATTAGTCTATATAAACAATAACTATAAAATTAATAACTACTAATTTAAGAATTTAAATTATTTAAAAAAAATAAAATTAAGAATATAAATAAATATTCTTAATTTTTACCTTTATAACTAGCAATTACCAATAGAATTAAAGAAAATATCAATATTAATAAAGGATTTCCTGTATTTAATGTTCTATCGACTTTATTTATAGTATTATTTAATTGATAAGTATTAGTTTGTTTTGGTTCATAATGTTTATTTGTTTTATTGTCTTTAGTTTCAGTATTATTATCTGTTTTATTATTATCTTCAGTATTGTTATTAATAACTTCAGTTTTATTATATGTTTCTGTTTGATTAGTATTATCAGAACCAGAAATTATTGTGTTTGTTTTATTACCAGTACTTGTAGTATTAAAATTAATAATAAAACTTGCATTTTCATTAGGATTTAATGGTTCTTTAAGTTTCCATTTATTTAAATTATTTTCATATATACTAATCCAGTTACCGTTTTCTAGTTTCCAGCTATCATAGATTAAATCATCAAAATCAAGTTCAGTAACATAAACATTATATAAAGCAAAATTACATGTATTTTTAACAATTATCTTAAATAATGTTTGATTACCAAGATAGACTTTAGGTGTTAAACTAATTTTATTTATAGTAAAATTATATTTTAAATCATTAATATTAATTAATCTAGTTTTATATGCAAATAGATTTTGAACTTCAGGACTTACTAAGGTTTTAAATTCAAAAACTTTATATGTAGTTTCATTGATTTTTAGTACAGTACCATTATTTGCAACTCTAAATCCTTTATTATATAAATCAATTACATCTTTAATATATGGATCATCTGAATTCCAATAGTCATAATCAGTAAATTGCCAAAATATAATTAGCAAATATAAATTCATCTGTAGTATTTATTAAGTAATCATATTTGTAAAGGAATATTTTTAGGTAATCTCCAATATATTCATGATTAATATGGTTTCTTAATATATCAAAGTCATATTCATAAAATGAACTATTATGAATCGGATTATGATTAAAACCTTCTATACAAAAACCATAAAATCCATCAGATAAAGGATTATTAGTATATTTTTCTCCTTTTGAATATGTAATATTATTTAACATATATAATGAGTTTTCTTTGTAAATACTATTATTAACATTAATATTATTACGTGGATAATAGACTATAGTATGGTTATTTGAATCAAAACTATTTACAAATGATGAATTAAATATATTTAAATCCCCATTATTAAATATTGAACCTCCAAGTTCTTTTGCACTATTATTAATAAATTTTATATTATATAATGAGGTATTTCCACCACCTAAACATAAATTTCCACCATAAACAGATGATTCATTAATAAATGTAGAATTATTAATTGTTAAATTTGAGTAACTAGAAAAAATAGATGCACCATATTCTGCATAATTATTTATAAATACTGAGTTATTAATTGTTAAATTAGAATTATCTAAGTTAAAAACACCACCATAGTAGCTACCATTATTGTTAATAAAAGTAGAGTTATCTATAAAACCATTGGAATTATATGTATAAATATTACCTAAACCTGAAGAATAATTTGAAATTAAAGAATTTATTATTGTATAATTAGAATCACTTAAATAGAAAATTCCTCCATTACTTTTGAGAATCCCCTTTATTTAAATAAAATTTAGAATTATTAACAAATAAATTACCGTTATTTATTTCTGCTATACTTGCCCAATTAACATTATTATTATAAAAGGAACAATTTATAAAACTTAGATTAGTTCCACTTGAAGATCTAAAAAGTTGATAATCTGGTGAAAAATTAACAAATTGGATATTACTAAGTATAATATTGTTTGAAACATAGAAATTTATACTTTTATTTTTTCCATCGATTTTATGACCATTACCATTAATATTTTTATCAATATTTATCTGGTCAATATTATCATCTTTTTTATCTGTGTATTGGTAATCTTTATTTAAGTATACAGTATCTTGAGAATTATCAATTTCATCTTTAAAATCTGTTAAAGATGAGCTATTATCAGAAGAACTTATATTATTGTTTATATCTGTGCTATTATTATCTTCTGCAGAAACAGAATTAATTAATAAAAAAATACATATAATAATTATAATTGTATATATAATTTTATTCTTTTTAAATTTCATATCTTTTCACCCCCTTTTAACTTATATTTTTTATATATAGTTTATAAATATATAAACATTTTGAATATTTTTTATACATATATTAAGTTTTTTTCAAAATTTTCAAAATAAGTTGAATGTTTGTATAATTAAAGACTATTCTATATTTATAGAAATATATTATTTTTTAAAAAATATTATCTTATTATTTAAGAATTTAATAATTAAAATAGTTAGATTTAGTTTATATCTTAAATTGTTTAAAATTTAAATAAAATAATTATAAATTTAGTTTAAAAAAAGTTAAAAGAATATAAAATTTATATTCTTAATTATTATTATTAAGTCTATAAGAAATTAAAATTTATATTCCTAATTATTAATTAAATTAAGTAAATATATTAAGATTTAAATTTATATTCTTAATTTATAGTGTAATATAGGTCTATGAGGAATTATATTCTTTATTCTGTTTAAGGAATAATTTAAGTACGAATATTACAGCTAAAAATATTCCAGCAATTAAAAATGAAAAATTAACACCTTTAACTAGAGCTATTGTATGTTGTATTCCACTTGGATTTGCAATAGTACTTAAATATCTATTTTGACCAATTGTCATAAAACTTGTAAATAATGAGGATCCAACAGCTCCACCTATTTGTTGGGTTGATGTTAAAATAGCTGAACCGGAAGCATAATCTTCTGATTTTAAGTTACCTAATGTGTTTGTTTGATTAGGTGATAATGATAAACCAGAACCTAAATAGAATCCACATATTATTAAACCAAGTAATAGGAATCCTGTATTTAAACTAAGGGTAGTTAATGCAAAGGTGGATATTACCATTATCCCAATACCTGTACATATTACTATTCTTGGACCATGTTCATCATAGATATGACCAGATATTATAGGTAATATACTTCCAATTACTGTTCCTGGTAACATTACAAGACTTGCTGTAAGTGAACTTGTATGAATTGCAGTTTCAAGATACATTGGTATAAGTATAACAATACCAAATATAACCATAATATTTCCAAGATTTGTAAGTACACCTATTGTAAATAGTTTATCTTTAAATACATGTATACCTAATAGTGGATGATCTATATGTAATTGACGATAAGCAAATAATCCAATTATAACTATACCTACAATTAAAGTTATAATTACATTTACTAATGCTTCTTCTCCAAGATTACTAAAACCATATATAACTAAAGTACATCCAATTGCTGCAAGTATTAATGATATTATATCTAATTTTGCAGGTTTTGTTTCTGTAATGTTCTCTAGTTTTCTACTTGCAATTAATGCTGATATTATAAATAATACTAACATTAATAAGAAGTATGCATGCCAATCTGTAACCTCCATTACTAGTCCCATAAGTACTGGAGCAAATATTGGTGCTGATAATACAACAAGGGATACAATACCCATCATCAATCCTCTTTTCTGTGGTATTGTAATATACATTACACTGTTAAATACAAGTGGTACAATAATACCAGTACCTAGTGCCTGTATAATCCTTCCAATTAATAAAGTTATAAAGCTTGTTGATATAATTGAAACAATTGTTCCAATAATCATTAAAATCATTGCACTTAAAAATAATTTTCTTGTTGTATACTTTTTAATCAAAAATGCAGTCATTAAAAATACAATTCCAGATACAAGAACATATGCTGTAGTAAGCCATTGAACTGTTCCAGCTGTAATTCCATATTCTATCATAATATGTGGAAATGCAACGTTTAATGCTGTTTCATTTAACATTGAAAAGAATCCACCAATAATTAATATAGCAATGATGAGTTTTCCTTTCTCCATTTTAAACATATTATTTTCCATTTTTATCTTTCACCATAATTTTTAATCTATATTAATAGTTAATAATAGCTATTTAATTTAAAGGATAGATCATATTAAATATATATATAATTTAATTAAAATTTAAAGGATAAATCATATTAAATAAATATAATTTAATTTAAAATTAAGCATAAATTATATATTTTATAAGTTAATTTTTTAAAAAAAAATAATAAATAATAGCTATTAGTTAATTTAACAACTATTTAATAGAATTCAAATATTAAGATATTCTCTATTTAATATAAATTAAGAAAAAGTGGTTTTTAAGGTTTAATGAATTAATTTTAATAAAATTCGAGGGTGTTAATTAATTTTATTATTTTTTATTAATTTGTAATTTAGATTTAATTATAGATTTTATAGAGGTTTAATAATTATAAGACTATAATTAAACCTATTAAATTTAGTATTGATATATAATTAGTAAATTCAGATTCTATTTGATTTAGATTAATTATATCTAATATAAATTATTATATTTAGAATTTAGATTATGCTAGGACTTAAATTTGTAAATTTCAGATATTTAATTAATCTAAGTGTTTAATGACTTTTACATAAATTGAATCTTTATTAATAGACAATTATCTTTAAATAATTTAATTAAGGCATTTTATTAAATTATTCTTCAAATAATTTAGGTAATATTTTAGCAATATTAGATATATATCTATCATCTTTATTTGTTGTAGACATAATTATTGCACCTTCTATTAATGTTTCAACGATTTTAGATAATTTTTTTGCTTTAGCATCTTCCATACCACTTTCAAGGAACTTATCATAATAAGCTTTTTCCCATGTGTGATATGCTTCTTCACATGCTTGTCTTATATTTTCATTAGTTTTAGATGTTTCTAGAGCTATTAAGTTTATTGATATTTTTTTATTACTTTGAAATGATTCAATATTATCTGCATCTTTATTAAAATCTTCTGTCATTTCATTAACTAATTTTTCTAAAGATTTACTAGGATCTTCTATTTTTCCTAATCTTGTTCGAATTCTTTTTTCAACAAAATCTTTAGTTATTTTAATGCTTTCAATAGCTAATTCCTCTTTACCATTTGGAAAATAGTAATATAATGAGCCTTTAGGACAATTACTTTTTCTTAGAATTTCATTAAGACCAGTTCCATAATATCCTTTCTCTTGGAATAGTATTGTTGCAGCATTTAAAATTTTCTCTTTATTGTTATTTTTTTTATTCATAATAAAAATCTTAAATTATAACGACTGGTCTATATAATATATAATTTTTTTATTTTATATAAACCTTTTTATACTTAATATATTGTAATTTTAATATAAAATTCTTTCATAAATCTTTAATATAATCATTTTACTTAGTAATAAATTAATCAAGTTAATATAATAATTTTAATTTTTTATAAAAATATTTAAAATCTAATATTTAAAAAATTCAAAAATTCTAGCTATTTTTAAGTTTAAATAGTTATATAATTTAAATATTCAATAAGATCTTAATAAAAATAGTATTTTTTAAAAAATTAATATATAGCTATTTAATTTATAAGTTTTGATATCAACGTAATAATCTACTTATTTTGATATTAATGTAAAAATAGTTACTTATTTACATGTAGAAATATAGCTACTTATTTTGATTTAATATAATTAAAAATAGTAGAATATGATGAAAATATCACCATAATCTAATTGTCTTTTCTATAACCAATATTATAATGAATATTATGTAATTTATATAAAGCTACAGAACTACTAGATGGAAATGCATAAATCATTTCATCAAGCTCTTTTAAAGTTATTTTCTTACTAATAATAAAAGTAAACATGTTTATAAGATTTTCAGCTTCAGGACTATAAACTTCAGCACCAAGAATGTTTTTATCTTTATCAGTAACAACAGTACATTCTGCAGTATTATCATTTCTAAGTTCAATTGAATAAGATTTACCATACTCAATCCTATGAACCTCATATTCATCAGGATGTTCTAAAGCATATGAAGCTTGAACACCAACAGTAGCTATTCTTGGTAAAGTAAATACAACTGCAGGAACAACAGGATAAGATATATCCTCAGTAGTTTCTCCTAAAAGATATTTTGCTAAATATTTAGATTGATAAATAGCTACAGTAACTAATTTTGCTTGATTGGTATCTGCAACATCACCTGTTGCATATATATTTTCAACATTAGTCTGCATATGACCATTAACAGGAATACCATTTTCAGATGCTTTTACACCTGCATTTTCAAGTCCAATATTTTCTATATTAGCTATTCTTCCAAGAGCCCCAAGTACATAATCTCCAGTTAAATCTAATCCATTATTAGTTTTTACTTCAAATTTATCTTGATTTTTAGATACCTCAATAGCCTCTTGATTATAATGGAAATTTACATTTTCATCTTCAAGTATTTTAATAATTTTTTTAACATATGGTTGATAGAAATGTCTAAGTACTTTATCAGAACGTACTAAAATATCTACACTTTTACCTGCCTCTGCAAGTATAGAAGCAAACTCTAAAGATACAAAACCTGCACCTAAAATTATTGTTTTCTCTGGAAGTTCTTTAATATTTAAAAAGTCAGTACTATCACAGATAAATTCTTTACCTGGAATATCAGGTATAAATGGATGGAGACCTGTAGCTATTACAATTTTATCACCATAATAGATATCATCACCTACTTGGACTCTATGATTATCAAGAAGAACACCTTCACCATTTGCAACATCAAGATTATATTCTTTAAACTTGCCTTCTAAGAATTTAGGTAAATTTGCAATTCTTTTTTCTTTAAATTCCATTAAACTTGGCCAATCAACTGTAAAATCTCCTTTTTTACCAATACCTTCATATCTTTTAATTGCAACTGATAATTCATATGGTGCATCAAGTAAGATTTTAGAATTACATCCATAATTAGCACATGCACCACCATATAATCCTTTTTCAATAATTAAAACTTTCCATCCTGCATCTGATAGGAATCTACCACCTTGCCATGCAGCATTTCCACTACCAATATAAATAATATCATATTTTTCCATTAAAAATACCTTCTAAAAATACTTTATATTTAAGTAATTATTTCATATTTTTTTATTTTAATATGTAAAAAGCTATTAATTCTTTTTAGCTATTTAGTAAAAAAGTTTCTTGTTTAATTTAAATATAACTAATATTAGTTAAAAAATAAAACATTGTTATCTTATATATTTTATCTTATATATAAAATCTTATTAATTAATTTTAGAATTAAAAATTAACATTTATTAAAAATAGATTATAATAATTTAATACTTATAAAAATTTTAAAATAATATTTAAAAATCTTATTAAGTTAATATAAAAATAGTAAAAAAAGATTAGAATAAAAATATATATTTTTATTCATCTTTAAAGTAGTCTTTAATAATATTTTCAGTAATTGAATTAAATTCTTTAGATATTGGACTTTTTGGATCTTGTTCTGTGTTAATTGTATCTTCATTAACAGCATCTGCAACTTTCTCAGTAAGTGGAAGTTGTCCTAAGAAGTCAATATCCATTAATTCAGCAAAGTTTGAACCTTCACTTTTACCAAATACATTTAATTTTTCACCACAATGTGGACATGTTAAATATGCCATGTTTTCTACAAGACCAATTTGTTTAATATTCATTTTTTTAGCCATTTTTACACATTTAAGAACATCTTCTTGTGATAATGAATTTGGTGTAGTTACCATAACAACAGCATCTGCTTCAGGAATAGTTTGAAGCACTGTTAAAGGTTCATCTCCAGTTCCAGGTGGGTTATCAATAATTAATACATCAAGATTACCCCATTTAACATCAGATATAAATTGTCTAATTACTCCAGTTTTTTGTGGTCCTCTCCATATAACTGGTGTATCTTGTGTACCAAGTAAGAATCCCATTGAAATGATTTCAACACCATCATTTGAGATTACTGGTAAAATTTTATTATCTTCAGATATACTTAATTGGGAACCTTCTCTACTGAATAATTTTGGTATGTTTGGTCCATGAATATCTACATCAAGTATTCCAGTTTTATATCCTTTTTTAGCAAAAGATTCTGCAATATTTGCAGCTACAGTAGATTTACCTACTCCACCTTTTCCACTCATAACAACAATTTTATGTTTTATTTGAGACATATTTTTTGCTATATTCATTTCTTGTTGAATTCTAGCTTTTTGCTCTTCAGGATCCATATTAGGATTACCATGATGTTGATTGTGATTTGGCATATTATCCTCCATTTACTAATTTTTAATTAGTTATTTGATTATTTTAAATCTATTACTATTTATTTAAATAAAAATTTAAATGAATTAGTAACTTAGTATATTAAATACTTTATTTTTCTTTTATATAAAGCTAATTATTTTAAAGTTACAATTTGTAATTAAAAATAATTTTTTAAAATTAATAAGTATTGTAAAAAAAAAATAAAATTAAGTTTATTCAGGTATATTCTTAATTATTGTATCAATATTATCAAATAAAAATCCGAGAGTACAAATTATAATTGGATATAAAAGATAGATAAAACCAACATTTAACATATACTCAATAATATTCATTGGCAAACCAACCATATTATAATAAATTTGATCAAGACATACATTAATTACAAATATAAATACACTTAAAACTGCTGCTTCATTAAGATAATTACTATTAAAACCTTTAAGATAATTAATACCAATAATAAGAGCAAGAACAGTTAAAATTAAATCAAGTAATATATTAAATATATAAGGATTTGAATTATGTGACATTAATATTAATGTAATTGCAACAATCCAAGAGATAAAACCATATATTATAGCTATTTTTTTCATATTATCATTATAATTATTTTTTTATAGTAAAAATTAGATTTTTAAATTTTAAAATAAGTATTAAATCTTTATTTAAATTAAATAAAGATAATACTATAATTGTACTTCAAAACTAGCCATATATCCTAAACTAGTAGTTATTATTGGATAGAATAAGTAAATATATGCTATTTTACAAACATATTCTGTAAATGGAATATGACTTATAAATGTAGATTTAAAGATATCCAATATCATAGATATTATTATGAAGTAAACACCAAGAACTAGGCCTTCTGCAAGTTCATTATCTGGTAATCCTCTAATATATATAATTCCAAATACTAAAGACCAAAATATTACCCATACTGGCATATATGTTTTAAATATAGGCAAATCTACATTAATAGCACCATTAGTTATATTTGAACAGATATATACAAGAAAATACAATATTATACTCATAATAGTTGCGGTTTTCCATTTCATTTTATCACTATATTTAAGGTATTAATTAGACATTTGATTTATATTTAGATTGGTTTTAAAACAACTTCTATATTAAATTTAGTTTGATTTTCATCCTTTGATATTATCGGACTTTTACTTACAACTTTACGCTCATCAACATAAACTCCATCAAGTTTAAGCAAAATAGCTTTAGATTTAATACCTGCTTGGAAACCATTAAATCCACCAATACTATTATCTGATTTAACTGTTCTATGACATGGAATAATGATTGGAAATGGATTTTTAGCTAATACATTACCTACTGCCCTATATGCTTTAGGACTTCCAGCAAGTTTAGCAAGATCTTTATAAGTATTAACTTCATTTTTATGTGTATGATATTCAGCCATTAACACATTATACTGAAATTTAGTTAAATTATTTAAATCTAAATTATCTAATTTAAATTCAACATCTTCACCATTAAGATATGCTTTAATATCACTTACTAATTTCTTAAGGTAATCTGTTAAATCATCATCAGATGCTACTTCAAGTTCATCATAGACATTAAATGCTAAGGTTTCAGAACTTAAATCTGGATTAGATAAGAAAATCCTTTTAATATAATCTTTTTCTTCATTATTAAATACAATACTTATATCACCAATAATTGTGTTTTTAATTGTATAAACCTTATATTCAATGTCCATTATTATACCTTCTTAATATTTATTAAATATTATATTTAATTATATATTTAATAAGTTAAATAATTTAATAATAGAGTATTATTAAAATAGTATAATAGAAATTCATTCAATTATATAATAAATTTAATTAATTAAAATCATCATATTCTTAAAGGGGATAAAATATCAAATAATAATGAAATTTTAGAAAAACTCCTTTCAAAATCATTATCAAGCGAAACACCATCAAAAGAAACATACAATAAAAGTTATTTAAATTCAAGACAATATTATAAGGATTTTAAAGAAGAATTAATTGATAGATATGCTAACTATGATTTCACAGATTTTAAAGGAGTAAAAGAGATTAACACAGATTATGGAAACACAATAGAAATTAAAAATTCATATGATATTAAATTTAATTTAAAAGAAAATAACATAGAAGATCAATTAATAAAAAATCTTAAATTAGTCTCAGGTATTGGTCCTGTAAAAGAAGAAAAACTAAAAAATAATGGAATAATTGATTTATATGAATTAGGAAAAATAGATAAATATGAAGATGAAGTAAATTCTATTATTAAAACAATTGAAAATAATGAATTTAATAAGATGTATACCTATTTAAAAAATTATGGAAAATTTAAAGATTCAAATCCAATGATGTGTGCAGGATATACGGATATTGAAAACTATAAATTCATGGATATTGAAACTTTAGGATTATCAAATGTTCCAATAATATTAATAGGTATTGCAAGTATTAAAAATAATAAAATTACAGTAAAACAATATCTTCAAAGAGATGGACTTGAAGAAGCAGCAATAATAGATGCATATTTATCAAATCTTGATGATGATTCAATACATGTAAGTTATAATGGAAATAGTTTTGATATACCATATATTAAAAATAGAGCAGATTACTTTGGAATAAACTATAATAAACATATAAATTATGATTTATTATATTATACAAGGAAGATGTATAAGAATAAATTAGAAAATTGTAAACTTCCAACAGTTGAATCTTATATATGTGGTTTTGAAAGGTTTAATGATGTTCCAGGTCAATATATACCATCATATTATGAGGATTATGTATCAAGAAAAAATATTGGTCCATTAGTACCAATTGTAAGACACAATCGTTTAGATGTTAAATCATTAGCTGATTTCTTCTTAAGAATATATAATGATGTTAACTTTTAGTGTTTTTAAAATATTTAAGGTTAATAATTAAAATAATATTTAAGTAAATAACTATTTAAATTAATTATAAAAATTATTAAAATATCATATAACTAAATAACTACTTAAAACTAGTTCTAAAATTATTAAAACATGATAAAATTAATTAACTACTTAAAACTAGTTCTAAAAATAATTTAAATATAATAAAATT
This sequence comes from Methanobrevibacter sp. 87.7, assembly GCF_002208625.1. Classification (GTDB taxonomy): domain Archaea; phylum Methanobacteriota; class Methanobacteria; order Methanobacteriales; family Methanobacteriaceae; genus Methanarmilla. The sequence goes on along the minus strand of NZ_MRCT01000010.1, from coordinate 1,355 downwards.
AAATTACTATTTAAAATTAAAATTTAAAGAAAATAAAATTAATATGAAATAATTAAAGTGAAAAATATGAAATCTGCAATACTTTTTTCAGGTGGTAAAGACAGTACAATGGCATTATATAATGCAATAGAAAATGGAGATGATGTAAAATACCTTCTTTCAATGAAAAGTAAAAACTCCTCATCATATATGTTTCATGTACCAAATATTGATTTAACAGAATTAATTTCTGAAGCTGTTAATATACCATTAATTACAGCTGAAACTGAAGGAATTAAAGAAAAAGAACTTGATGATTTAAAAATTCAATTTAAAAGACTTAAAAATGAAGGAATTGAAGCAGTATATACTGGAGCATTATATTCAACTTACCAAAAGTCTAGAATTGAAAAATTAGGTAATGAAGTTGGATTAAAAATAGTATCACCATATTGGCATGTAGATGAAGAAGAATATATGAATCATATTATTGATTGTGGATTTGATGTTATTATATGTGGTGTATTTGCATATGGTCTTACTGAAGATTATCTTGGAAGACATGTAACTAAAGATCTTATTTCTGATTTGAAAAAGAAAAGTGAAAAAGTACCAATAAACCTTGCATTTGAAGGTGGAGAAGCAGAAACATTTGTACTTGATGGTCCAATTTTCAATAAAAGGATTGAAATTTTAGATGCTGATGTAGATTGGCATTTCGATAATGGAACATATATTATTAAAAATGCAAAATTAGTAAATAAAGATTAATTAAATTAATCTTATTCTTATATCTTTATTTATTTTTAAGCTTATTTTCAATTATATTATTTGTATTTTTTATTTAATTTTTAATAATCTATTTTTCTTAATTTTTAAAATAAACTAATTATTAAAAAATTTAATAATTAATTTTATAAAATTAGTATAATTCGTATATAATGATATTTTAAACCATTATTTCTTATCAAATTATAAATCATTTATATAATTTTTCTATTTTTGTTTAATAGATTGTTAAATTTACTTATTAAATTATATTATTTGATATTTATAGTTTAAAAATAATTTTTCTTAATAATAAAACTAGGATATTCTTTTTATCAATTGAAAAATTAAAGAATTTAAAAATTCATTAATATAATCTAAAAAAAAGTTTGTTTAATAAAATAAAAACAGTTCAATTTTTATAAACAAGTTTTACAGTTATCTATTTAATTTATAGAAAGCTTAAAATAAGAGATTTAACAATTAGAATAAAAAATATAGGTCCCATATTTAAGAAAAATAAGTAATTGGGTGGTGGTTAGGTGGTAATTACTCATAATCTCCAATATAAGACCTATTTTAATATATAATAATATAATATTTAAATA
>NZ_MRCT01000001.1 GCF_002208625.1 Methanobrevibacter sp. 87.7 | reverse complement strand
AAACAAAAAAATACTTATTTTAAACAAAATTAACTAATATATTCAGCTAAAAAATAGTATAAATAAAAACTAATTCTTAATAATATACTAAAATACTTATTTAATAGTAATAGTTATTTTACTAAAATAAACCATTCAAATAAAATATATAAATTAAAAAATTAATTATTTTTAAGAATTTAAATTATCTTTAAATTTATAATACATTACAAAAGCAGGTTCATCATTTTCATAATAATGAGGAACTTTCCGATCAATTACAAAACCAATATTTTTATAAAATTCAACAACATTTATATGATTTGCATTAACTTCAAGATTAACTTGTTCAAGTCCACAACTACGTAAAATGAAAAGTGCCCTATAAAGTAATTGAGTACCTATACCAATATTTCTAAAATTTTTATCAACAGCAATTGATATTATATGTCCTTGATTTTCTTCTTTAATCCAAAATATAACATAACCTGTAACATAACCATTATTATCCTCTGAAACAAGAAATCCAGTACCTATTTTAAAGAGTTTTAAAATCATATCAACTCCATAAGAAGTTTCAAAAGACATCTCCTCAATTTCATGAACTCTTTTTAAATCTCTTTCTTGAAACTTTCGAATAATCATAATAAACACAATTAAATAAATATAGTAAAAACACTATTAAAAACTTTCGAATAAAATTTAAAAATTAATAAATTTATATTATATTTAAAATTTTAATAAATATATATTTTAATTAAAAAATAAAAATTAATTTAAATAGATTTTAATAATATAAAAAAATTATTTTAAATTTATAATTACTTTAAAATAAGCTAGAAAAAATAAAACTTAAAATATTAATTAAAAAAAGATTTAAATTAAAATTTTAAAATAATAACTTAAGATATATTAAAAGAGGAATAAAAAATGTGGGATGATTTTGGAGAATATATTTTAAATTATAGTCCTAATAAAATAAATATAGCAGAACTAGCAATAGGTCATTTCTATGAAGTAAGTTCATTTTTAGAAAAATTTGATAAAATAAATCTAATAAAAACAGATATAAATCCTTCAAGAGAGGACATTATAAAAGATGATTTAACACATCCAAATTATGAAATATATAAAAATATAGATTTATTATATTCTATTAGGCCACCAAATGAATTACAACCATATATTTTAGATTTAGCAAAAAAACTAAATTGTCCACTTCTTATTAAACCATTAACTGGTGAAAATTTAAATACAAAACTTAAAATAATGAGATTAAAAAATTATAAAAAAGCTAGTTTTTATATATACAATCCATTATAATAAAATAAGCAAAAATTTATTATATACATATACATTGTTAAGTATATTAATAATAATTTATTTAAATAAATCAAATAAAAAAGATATTAATAAATTTAAAATACAATATTAGAATAAACTATTAAAATAATCAAAGATATTAGTAAATAAATAAGGGGAAAAATAGAATGAATATTTTTATAATGGGTGGAACAGCAGAATCAATTGATATAATTAAATTTATTAAAAAAAATTATAAAGATTTAAAAATAGTTACAAGTACTACAACAAGTTATGGATCAAAAATTGCAAAAGAAGCTGGAAGTGATATAATAATTGCAAAACCACTTCCTAAAAATGATATTTTAAAAGTGCTAGATGATTATAATATAAGTATAGTTATTGATGCAACACACCCATTTGCAAAACATGTAAGTCAAACAATATCTGAAATAATTGATGAAGTAAAATTACCATTTATTAGATTTGAAAGGGAGTCTATAGATATTAGCACTATGAAAAACATTAACCAAAATAAAATCCATCATGTAAATTCATTTGAAGAAGGAGGATTATTAATAAAAAAAGAATTTAATGATTATAATATACTACATCTTGGAGGAATAAACACAGCAAGTGATGTACTAAAATATGTTTCTAATGAAAAATTTTACATAAGAGTTTTAACTGTTAAATCTTCACTTGATAAATGCAAAAATCTTGGAATATTAAAAAATCATATTTTCCCAATGACTGCAAGTAAAAACAAAGATAAAAAAATTCATATAAAAGAAAATGAAGAACTATTCAAAAAAGTAAATGCTAAAGTAATTACAACTAAAGAAAGTGGAGATACTGGAGGATTCAAAGAAAAAATATATGCTGCAAATAATTTAGGTATTGATGTTATTATTGTAGATAGACCTATAATTCAAGGTTTAAAAAATAAAACCAGTGTTAATTCTATTAAAGAATTTGAAAAAGAGTTAAATAAAATATTAAATAATTAATAACTCTATAAAACAATAATAAATAAATTTTATTAAAAACTATTTTTTTAAATAAAAATTAGTCTAATAAATAAAGAAATTAATTAAAAACTATTTTTTTAAATAAAAATTAGTCTAATAAATAAAGAAATTAATTAAAAAAAGATAATAAAAAAATTAAATAAAAAAACTAATTTTAAATATATAATAAAAAGATTTTAAAAAGATATTACGCCGAGACTGGGATTTGAACCCAGGCGGAGAAAGCTCCACAGGATTTCAAGTCCTGCGCCTTACCAGACTAGACTATCTCGGCATGAAAAAACAAGTAACAATATGTAATAAATAATTACAACATTAATTATTTTGTTAAATATAGTATAAAAATTTAACTAATTTTAATAAGATTAATAAAAAAATAGCTTAAGAAGAGTTAATTAATTTCCAATATTTTCATTATAAAAAATATTGAAAATAAAAATTAAATTAATTAGCTTTTAAGCTCAATTTCAATACTTACATTATCAGGTACATTGACTTTCATAACTTGTCTCATAGCCCTTTCATCAGCACCAATACTGACTAAACGTTTATGAATACGAAGTTCCCATCTTTCCCAAGAAGCTTTTCCTTCTCCATCTGGAGATTTTCTAGTAGGAACTACTAATTTTTTAGTTGGAAGTGGAATAGGACCAGATATGTCTACACCAGTTCTTTCAGCAATTTTTTTAATTTGATCACAAACATATGCAAGTTTTTCTGGATCAGTACCAGTAAGTTTAATTCTTGCTTGACTCATTAATTTTCCTCCAAAAAATAAAACGAAAAAATAAATTAATAGAAAACTTTTAAGAAAAAATAAATATTCAATTTAACAATTAAAATAGAAAAAATTTCAAAAAAAATAAATTAGGTTAAAAATAACCTAATTTAGAGACTTAAAAGTTGAAACTATTAAATCTATTTAGCTGGTTCAACACCAATACATAAACCAGCTGCAACAGTTTGACCCATATCACGAATAGCGAATCTTCCCATTTGTGGGATTTCTCTAGCGTTTTCAACTACCATAGGTTTAGTAGGTCTAACTTTTACAATAGCTGCATTACCGGTTTTTAAGAAGTCAGGGTTTTCTTCATCTACTTGACCAGTTGCAGGGTTTAATTTTTTAGAAAGTTCTACAAAAGTACATGCAATTTGTGCAGTGTGACAGTGGAATACAGGAGTGTATCCAACGGTGATTACACCAGGGTGTTGTAAAACAACAATTTGTGCATCGAATTGTTTAGCAACAGTAGGAGCATCTTCTGCATGACCTGCTACATCTCCTCTTCTTACATCGTTTTTACCTACACCTCTTACATTGAATCCAATGTTGTCTCCAGGTTCAGCGGAAGGCATGGTTTCGTGGTGTTCTTCGATAGATTTAACTTCTCCAGTAGCTCCTGCTGGTTCAAATACAACATTATCTCCTTGTTTCATTACACCAGTTTCAACTCTTCCTACAGGTACAGTACCTACACCAGTAATGGTATAAACATCTTGAATAGGAATTCTTAAAGGTTTGTCAATAGGTTTTTCAGGGACAGATAAATCATCTAATGAAGAGATTAAATCTTTACCTTTGTACCATGGGGTGTTAGGACTTTTATCACTGATGTTATCTCCTTCAAATGCAGAGAGAGGGATGAAAGGTACTTCATCAGATTTGTATCCAATAGATTTAATTAATTTAGAAACTGAATCTTTAATTTCGTTATATTTATCTTCAGAGTAATCTACAACATCCATTTTGTTAACAGCAACAATAAGTTGGTTAATACCTAAAGTTTTAGATAAGAAGATGTGTTCTTTAGTTTGTGGCATTACACCATCATCAGCAGCTACTACAAGTACAGCTGCATCTGCTTGGGAAGCACCAGTAATCATATTTTTAACGAAATCTCTGTGTCCTGGGCAGTCTACAACAGTATAATCATATTTATCAGTGGAGAATTTTTGGTGAGCTAAATCGATAGTTACTCCTCTTTCTCTTTCTTCTCCTAATTTATCCATAACAAATCTAAATTTGTTTTCTCCATCATCTAATTGTTGTTCTTGGATTGCTCCTGCTTTTAACAATAAGTGTCCTACTAAAGTTGATTTTCCGTGATCAACGTGTCCAATAAATGCTAAGTTTAAATGTTCTTTTTGTTTTGCCATTTTAATTGACCTCCAATATATATTCTATAATCATTATTTTTCGCATATTAATATAGCATACACAAATATAATTTTAAGATTCAGCTTATTAATATAGCATAATTAAAAATTATACTTTCAAATATAAAAATATAATGATTTTTAGATAAATTTTAAGTATTTTTTTAATATATTTAAAAAAATAAATTTATAATAATAGAAAATTTCTTTAATAATTATAATTTATTTTCAATTTAAGTTTATATAAAAAATTTAATTTTAAAAAATTAAATTAAAAGTTTAAATTTAATTACCTATTCTAAGTAATGATCAGGACCATATGGTTCTGGTGATAAACCTTTTCTTTCTCTGATTTCTCTTATGATTTTACCTTGTAATTCATGAGGTAATCTTTCGAAACCAGCGTTTTCAGTAGACCATAAACATCTACCTTCAGCAGCTGAACGGATATCTCCAGCAAATCCAAACATTTCAGCAACAGGTACTTTAGATTCAATAGTAACCATATCATTATGTTGGCCCATATTTACAATAGTACCTCTTCTGTTTTGTACTTCACGAGTACATGATCCCATATAATCTTGTGGAACATTAATGAATACTTTTTGCATAGGTTCAAGTAAAGCTGGTTTAGCTAACATAATAGCTCCATAGATAGCTTTTCTGATAGCTGGTAATACTTGTGCAGGTCCTCTGTGAACTGCATCTTCGTGAAGTTTTGCATCAACTAATTTGAATTTTAATCCCATACAAATTTCATTTGCAATAGGACCTTGATCCATAGCTGATTCGAATCCTTCAATTAATAATTCTTTAACTTCATCTAAGTATTGAATACCACGAGTCATGTTAATAAACATACTTTTACTGTATACATCCCATACTCTTCTAGCTTCTTCTTTATCTAAACCATATTCCATGAAATCGTTAGCAGCTTCTTTACCTTTAACTTTACCTTCTTTAAGTTCACCTTTTTGGTAAGCTGCGAATAATTCTGGTTCCATAGGTTCTACTTCAATGTAGAATCTATTATGTTTGTTAGGAGATTTACCTTCAACTGGTCCTGCAGTTCCACCAACAGTTTCTCTGTATACAACAATAGGTTCAGAAGTAGTAATTTCTACACCTTTTTCGTTAATTCTGTAAGAAATAACTTCTAAGTGAAGTTCTCCCATACCAGATACTAAGTGTTCTCCAGTTTCTTCATTAATTTCTACATGAATAGTTGGATCTTCTTTAGCTACTTGTCTTAATACTTCAATTAATTTTGGTAAATCTTTAGTATTTTTAGCTTCAACTGCAACAGTAACTACTGGTTCAGAAATATGATCTAATCCTTCGAATTCTTTAATATGATTATCAGGTGAACAAATAGTTTCCCCTGCAATAGCTCCACGAGCACCAGCAATATATACAATGTTACCTACAGGAACAGAATCTGTGTTAACTCTTTCAGGACCGAAGTAAACACCTACTTGTTGTACTCTACTTTTACTGTGAGAACCAACAAGATATACTTCAGTACCTTTTTGAATTTGACCACCATATACTCTTCCAGTAGCAATTTCTCCTGCATGTTTATCAACTGAAACATTAGTAACCATTACTGCAAGAGGTCCATCAGGGTCACAATTAATCATTGATTGACCTTCAGGACTTTCAATGTCACCATCCCAAATGTAAGGAACCCTATAAGCTTGAGATTCTTTAGGAGAAGGTAAGTGTTCTACTACCATACTTAATAATACTTCAGAAATAGGTACTTTCTGAGCTAATTCTTTTTGATTATCATTATCACAGTAATCAATAATATCTTTAAAAGTAATTCCAGTTTTTTGCATCATAGGAACATTAATAGCCCAATTATGATATGCTGAACCGAAAGCTACACTACCATCTGCTACATCAAATTTCCAATCATCTTTTTTATCTTCAGGAGCCATGTTTTTAACTAATTTATTAGCTTCCATGATGATTTTAATAAATCTATTTTGTAACTCTTGAGGAGTTAATTTTAATTCATTGATTAATCTATCAACTTTGTTAATAAATAAAACAGGTTTAACATGTTCTTTTAAAGATTGTCTAAGTACAGTTTCAGTTTGTGGCATAATACCTTCTACAGCACAAACTACTACAACAGAACCATCTACTGCTCTCATAGCACGAGTTACGTCTCCACCGAAATCAACGTGTCCTGGAGTATCAATTAAGTTGATTAAGTATTCTTCACCTTTGAATTTGTGAACCATAGATACGTTTGCTGCATCAATGGTAATACCACGAGCTTGTTCTTGTTCATCGAAATCTAAAAATCTTTGATCTCCAGCAAGATCTTCAGAAATCATTCCTGCACCTGCTAAAAGGTTATCAGATAAAGTTGTTTTACCGTGATCAATATGTGCAACAATACCAATGTTCCTAATTTGATCAGGTTTATACATTAACTCCTTAATTTTCTCAATCATTTTTGAACGTCTACTCAAAATAATCACCTATAAAACATAAAAATTAGTTTAAAAGTTAAATAACTTCAACTAAATTAGGCTATTAGCCTAGTGAGCTGCTTTAGCTACTCTTTCTTTTTCTTCTTTTTTCTGTAAAGCAAAGCTTCTTGAATCTTCATTAGATGCAAGGAGTAATTCATCTGCTAAACATTGACCTGCAGATTTTCTATTTTTAAATGCAGATTGGTAAGTTCCTCTTGTAATAAAACCTAAAGATAAATCTACTCTTCTTTGTGGAGAAATATCTACAGGAACTTGATATCCTACACCACCATATTTAATACGAGTAGTTTCTTCACGAGGTGCAGTATTTTCAACTGCAGTAACTAAAATTTGAACTGGATTTTTTTTAGTTTTATCATGAATAATATCTAAAGCTTCACTAACAATAGAATATGCTTTATTTTTTTTACCAGAGTTAATAGCAGTTTTCATGATTTTGTTCATTAATCTTTCAACAATAGAAACTTTTGATTTTGCAAATTGTCTTTTTACATGTCTACCTGAGGTGTGAGGAATAGTTTCATCTAAACAAATGTATCTTACTAAACCTAAATCATTAACTTCAACTTCAGATAAATCCCATTTATCAAATAATAAATTAGACACAATAATCACCTTACAGGTTTTTCAATTTTACCTGAAACCATTTCAGATAAAGCTACATTATTAACTTTTGATACTTTCCAACGGACTCCAGGAATATCACCCATAGATCTTCCTGATGGTCCTCCAATTCCTTCAATCATTACTTCATCGTGTTCATCAATAAATCCAATTGCTCCATCTCCTGGTGCAAAAGCGGTTAATTGTTTACCGTTTTTAATTAATTGAACACGTACACATTTACGAATAGCTGAGTTAGGCTGTTTTGCTTCAATACCTACTTTTTCAATAACAATTCCTCTAGCTTGAGGAGCTCCTTCGAGAGGATCAGCTTTAACATCTAAACGTAATGCTTTTCTTTTATAATCTACATCTTTCCACTTAAAATTTTGTCTATTTTTTTTAAGTTTACCTGCTGCGAAAAGTCCTGGCATTATATTTCCTCTTTTAAATTTTTTTGTAAATAATTAATAGAATAAACTATCAAAATTAAAAATCCACCGCTGCGATTTACACCATATAATACAATGCAATCAAAATTTCTAATCTAAATAGAGTCATCATAAAATACGACAAATAATCATTAAAATTTAATAATACATGATATTTATCTGTAGATAATGCTATCTAATAAAATAAATAATATATAGTAAAAAGGCACACGATAACTATATAATCTATGTTAAATTAAAATAAAATACTCCTTAAATTAAAAAATAAAAACTTTAAGGAAAAACAACATAGTGATATTTTTAGCAATATCTATTAGTGTAAATTATGTTAATAACCACATATAAATGTAATGTTTATAAGAAAAATAGTAATAAAAATATTTAATTTAAAGATTTTTTAAATATAATATAACTTATATTTATAATCAAATAAATTTACTGAAATAAATAGAATAAAAAATAATATTTCAATAATTTAAATAAAACTTTAAATAAAAATAAAAAATTAATAAAAATAATTTTAAAATAAAAAAAATAAAAAAAATATTTTTTTATAAAAAAAGATAACAAAATATAAAATATTATATTAACTTAATAATTTACTTATTTTAAAATAATATTACTAATATTATGTTGCCTATTTGCTAAAAGTTTAGCTCTTTCAATATTTACTCCACCTTTACCAATAGCAATACGTTTATTAGTATTGTCTGCAGTAACGGTAGCGAAAACTTCACCAGATTCTTTTCTAGTGATTTTAATAGATTGAATTTCTGCAGGTGAGAGAAGATTTTTAATAAATACAGTTGGATCATCAGAATATTCGACGATTTCAACACCTTTATCTACTGCTCTTTTAACTTTATTTACAGTACTTCCACCTTTACCAATTGCTAAACCCATATCTCCATTTTTAACAACAAAAGTAACTTTTGCATTATCTTCATCAATTATACAATCTTTTACCATTGCACCAGTCATGTTTTCAAATAATGCAATATATCTAATTTCATTAGAATTAAATTTAATAGACACTAAAATCTACCCCATTACTTCTAAAATAGTAGAATCTCCTGGATCGTTAATAACTAATGTTGCTACAGTAAATGGTTTACCACAAACAGAACCAAGAACTACACTGGTACCATCATAAACATAGTAAGGAATATTAGAAAGTTTAGAATAATATTCTACATCTTCAATAATTTCTTTAGGACTGTTTTTTGCAACAATAACAAGTTGTCCTTTACCTAATTTTAAAGATTGAATTGATTTTTCAGAGCCTAAGATTACATCACCTGTATCTACTGCTACTCTGATTGCTCTATCTACGTCCATCATCTGCCTCCTTTGAATATTTTTTATATTTAAAAAATGGATTTTAATCCATGTAACAGAGTCTAAATTTTAGAATCTGCAATAAGTATTAAAAACACTTAAAATTTCTAAAATCAATTAAATATTAATTTAGAAATATTATTACAGTTAAAAACTGTAAAAAATTTAAGTAAAACTATTAATTAAATAATAAGTTTCACATATGAAAAAAATAAATTCTAAATAAATAATAATTTTACATTCAAATAAAATTATCATTAAAAATCATAGTACTCTAAATAAATAATAATTTTACATTCAAATAAAATTATCATTAAAAATTATAGTATAATTTAAATTATATAAATATAGTTTATAAACTTAATGTAAATATACGAATAATATTTAATTATAAAAAAACTGGAATTTAATTTAATAAAAATAATATAATGGATATTTAATTAAAATATCCAAGAACTATTTTTAATCGTATTTTTCATCCATAACTACATTTACAGAACCAGTACCAAGTGGAATTGGTTGACCAATAATAATGTTTTCAATAACACCAGTAAGTTTATCAACTTCACCATGAATACTAGCTCTAAGTAAATGTTTACCAGTTTCTTCGAATGCTGCACGAGCAAGAACACTTGATTTTTCTCCACCAATACCATGACGACCAATAGATTTAACAACTCCTTCAGAAGTCATCATATCAGCAACTAACATAATATGTCTTATATCTACAGAAAGACCTTGGTTTTCAAGAGTACTTACTGCTTCGTTAATAATAGCATTACGTGCTGCTTCAATACCTAAAACAGTGAAAATTTCATAAATATTATTGGTTTTGGTTTTACTATTATCAACACCATCGATTTTAAGAATTTCTTTTAAGTTAGAACCTTCTGTGTGTAAAGTATATTCTTCTTCTTTTCTAATAATAACTTTACCGATTCCTTTTAAACCACTGATTTGAGTATCTCTTATTTTATCAGCTAAAAGACGTAATTCCCTAATGGAAGTTTTAGAAGGTTGTAATGTGAATTTAGAATCATCATCTTTATCAATTTCAACCTTTTTAGTGATTTTTTCCATTTTAGCAATTATGTCATTATAATCAAGTCTTTTTTCATCAACTATTTTAGATTTATTTAATCTAACTTCAATTTCCATTTCAGCATAGTTAATGTTGAAGTCTTCAAGTACATCATTAATTGTACTTTTACCAACATAGTTTGCAAGTTTTCTTACAAATTCTTCATCTTGATTAGGTGCTAATTCTTTACCTTCTGGAACTTCACTACTAAGATAAATATCCATAGTAGGAGTTGCAATTTTTTTCCTAGCATCTACAATCTCAATAAGCCTAGGTAAACCTAAAGTTACGTTTAATTCTGATACACCAGCAAAGTGAAAAGTACGCATGGTCATCTGAGTACCAGGTTCACCAACAGATTGTGCTGCAACAGTACCTACAGCTTCCCCAGCTTGAATAAAAGATCTTTCATAAGCCTCTTGTACTTTATCAACAACAGTACTTAATTCATCATCAGTTAAATCATGTTTAATACGAGCATTAGCAATGTCTTCTATATAAGATTTAGGAAATTTTAAACCTTTTTCATTTACAACACTTTTAACTAATGTTTTAGCCTCATCAAAAGTTTCTTCAGACATACTCTACTCCTCCACTTTCTCAGTTTTACCTTTATTTTGTTTATACATTTCACCATTTACCCATTTGAAAATTGGATTTTCTTTAGGGTTAGATTTACCATAATCATAAGTTAAATGATATGGTTCTTTTTTAGCTGATTTTTTAGAGTTAGAGTTAACTCTCATTTCACTAATAACTTTTTCAAGATCAACTACTTTACCATGATCACTTTTTGCAGGATCTACACCATCTTCACCAAAGATAGTTTGAATAACCATACCACAGTTATCAGTTACAAGACCTTTAGAATTAACTTTTAAATCTTCAAGTGCATTTACAAGTCTTCTTTGCATATAACCAGATTGAGCAGTACGAATAGCAGTATCTACAAGACCTTCTCTTCCTCCCATTGCGTGGAAATAGAATTCAATAGGATCAAGACCACTTTTATAACTAGAATAAACAAATCCTTTAGCTTTAGCACCTAATTCTTTTTTCCTGAAGTGAGGTAATACTCTATCTTTATAACCCCTATTAATACGTCCACCACGAATAGCTTGTTGTCCTACACAAGCAGCAATCTGAGTTAAGTTCAACATAGATGCCCTTGCACCAGTTTTTGCCATAACTACAGAATGGTTTGACATATCAAATTTGTTATGACATGAAACAAGTGATTCATCTTTAACATTACCAAAGTATTTTTCAGTAATTGCTCCAGCTTTATCCCTTGCTTCACCAAGAACTTGTACAATTCTCATCTCTAAAGTTTCTTCAAGACTTCTACCAGGTAAAGGTGCAAGATATCCTTCGTTATATGTATCAACAAGTTCATCTACATCTTTTTCTGCTTTTAATAAATGTTCACTAATCCTTTCTTGAGCTTCTTCTGGAATTTCTTCATCATTAAGACTTGTAGTAATACCAATTTTCATAATACCTGCAATAGCCATATCAGTAGATCTATCAAGGAATTCACGAGCAGCGGAAGGACCATACTCTTTAGCAATCCTATCTAAAATTTTACCTGAACCAGAACCATATGCATTTTCATCAATAATACCAGAAATAAGTTCTCCATTTTTGATAACAACATATGCTTCATTTTTACAATCTTGTTTAAGACAACCATCTTCACAATGTCTACAGATATTAGCCCTATAACTCATGTTTAAGTCATCAGGTAATAAAAGACTAAATAATTCTTTACCAGTCCAATCTTTATGTTTACGTTTAGGCATTTTAAGATGTGATTTCCTAATTAATTGGAAAGCATCTTCTTCAGAGTATACAGATTCTTTTCTAGTAAATAAGTATCCACCAGAAATGTGATCGTGAATAGCTCCGATAATTGGTCCACCATACCTTGGAGAAAGAATATGTTCTTGAACCCTCATAATAGATTTAGCTTCTGCTCTAGCTTCATCAGTTTGAATAATGTGCATGTTCATTTCGTCTCCATCGAAATCTGCGTTATATGGAGGACATACACATAAATTTAACCTAAATGTTTTATAAGGTAAAACTTTAACTTCATGAGCCATCATAGACATTCTGTGAAGTGAAGGTTGACGGTTAAATAAAACCATATCTCCATCATGAAGATGTCTTTCTACAATGAAACCTGGTTTTAATTGTTCTAAAATTTTCTCTTTAGTTTCATCATAAACCCTTATTTTTCTTCCATCTAAACGAATAACGTAATTAGCACCAGGATGTACATTAGGTCCATTATTAATATATTCTTTCATTTCATCAATGTTCCATTCATTTACATAAGTAGGTACAGTTACCTCTTTTGCAATCATTTCAGGTACACCGACTTCATTAATAGATATATTTGGATCAGGAGAAATTACAGTACGTGCAGAGAAATTAACCCTTTTACCAGATAAATTACTTCTGAACCTTCCTTCTTTACCTTTTAACCTTTGAGCTAAAGTTTTAAGAGGTCTTCCAGATCTATGTCTAGCAGGTGGAACACCACTTGCTTCATTATCAAAGTATGTTGTAACATGGTATTGTAAAAGTTCCCATAAATCTTCAACAATAAGTTGAGGAGCACCTGCTTCCATGTTTTCAATAAGTCTTTGATTAATCCTTAAGATATCTACAAGTTTGTGAGTTAAATCATCCTCTGATCTTTCACCAGTATCTAATGTAATAGAAGGTCTTACAGTTACTGGAGGAACAGGAAGAACAGTAAGAACCATCCATTCTGGACGTGCTACTTCTGGATTTACACCTAAAACATAAGCATCACTATCAGTAATTCTTTCTAATTTTTCCCTAACTTCACTAGCAGTTAATTTATAGTCCCCTTGAGTAATAGTAGTAGGTTTATCTATTTTAATATCTTCTTGTTCTGCACCACAATGAGGACATACATTTTTTTTAGCAGCATTATAAACCTCTTTAATTATATCATTAATGTTCTCATCATGTTCTTTACAGAAATCAATTTTTTGTTTAAATTCTTCAATTTCAACATCATCAAGAAGAATACGACCACAATCATTACAAGTAGAACGTAAGATTTTGTGTATTACATCACCAAAACCAACATGAATAACTGGTCTTGCTAAGTCAATACTACCAAAGTGTCCTTCACAGTCTCCTCCCCTGTAACCACAAGTACGGCATTTTAAACTAGGATCAATAACACCTAAATGAGGATCCATTAAACCATTTTCAATAGGATAACCATCTTCATCATAAGTATCTGGAGTTTGAATTTTAACTACAGATAATTTCCTAATTTGCTCAGGAGACATAAGTCCAAAATTAATCTGTTTAATTTTTTTAATAATTCCATCTTCTCTCAAATTATTGGCTCCTTAATAATAATATCAATAATTTAATTCAACAACACACTTCAACTAAACTTTGTCTCCTAAGACTAATTTAGGGAAGATACATAAACTTTTAAGTTCGTCAAGTAAAAGTTTGAATGCATAAGATATTTCAATTGGATAAGATTCAGTATCTCCACAGATAGGACAATAAGTTTTGTTTCTACCTTTATCATATACTGCAAGCATACCACAATTACCACAGACAATAGCTTCATATTTATCTGATTCATCAAGTAATCTTTCTTTAAGGGTAAGTGCTGCACCATGTGCAATAAGACAATCTCTTTCCATTTCTCCAAATCTTAAACCACCTTCACGTGCTCTACCTTCAGTAGGTTGACGTGTAAGTATTTGTACAGGACCTCTTGAACGAGCATAAACTTTATCAGAAGTCATATGGTGTAATTTCTGATAGAATGCTACTCCAACGAAAATTTCAGCTTCTATTCTTTCACCAGTAACACCACTGTATAAAGATTCACATCCTGCAGATTCAAATCCATAATCAAGTAAAGTTTGTTTAATTTCCCCTTCAATTTCTTTATTAAATGGAGTACCATCTATTCTTTTACCTGCAAGACATCCTGCTTTACCTGCAACCATTTCAAGTACCTGTCCAACAGACATCCTTGAAGGGATAGCGTGAGGATTTACAATTACATCAGGTACAATACCATCTTCTGTAAATGGAACATCATCTTGAGATAATATAAGACCAACTACACCTTTTTGACCGTGTCTTGATGCAAATTTATCACCAAATTCAGGTTGTCTTGTATCTCTTACACGTATTTTTGCAAGACGACTACCTTCAACTGTTTCAGTTAAGAGTACTGCATCAACAATACCTTTTTCACCATGACGGACAGTAACAGAAGTTTCTCTTCTTTTTTCTGAAACTGTACCAAATTCATCAATTTCTTCAAGGAATCTTGGTGGTGAAGTTTTTCCAATAAGAACATCTCCAGATTCTACATAACTTTCAGGATTTACAACACCATCTTCATCAAGATGTCTGTATGCATCTTCTGAACGATATCCTTTAATATTTTTATCAGGAACTTCAAATTTATCCTCTTGTCCACCAGGATAACGTTTTTCGGAAGTATCATATGATCTAAAGAAAGAACTTCTACCTAAACCTCTTTCAATAGAAGATTTATTTAAAATCATAGCATCTTCCATGTTATATCCTTCATAACTCATTAAAGCTACAACAAAGTTTTGACCTGAAGGTCTTTCATCATAATCTGTTGAATCAATGATACGTGTTTTAACAATAGGTTTTTGAGGGTGATGTAATAAATGTGCCCTAGTATCAGTACGTAAACCATAATTAGATACATATAAACCTAATGCTTGTTTTGTCATACCAGATTCCATGGTATTCCTTGGAGAAGAGTTATGATCTGAAAATGGAATAATACCTGCACAAATACCAAGCATAGTTGCAGGATCTATTTCTAAATGAGTATAGTTCATCCTATAAGGATTTGATTCATCATTTAAATCTTCAAGAGTCATTGCAATATATGCATTTTCTTCTTCTTCAGCATCAAGATATTCAATAAGACCCATATCAATAAGATCTTGCCATTTTAAATCTTTAGCAGAAACTTGATCTAAATGATCTTTAGTTAAAAGAGGTACACCATCTTTAACAATAATTAAAGGTCTTCTAGCTCTACCAGGATCATTGAATATATAAATTTCATTATTGTCCTCATAATAAGTGATGTTCATTTCATATGAAATTTCTCCAGCTCTCCTTTTTTCTCTCATTTCTTGAGTGAAAGTTTCTGGATCATCACAATAACCAAGGAGTTCACCGTTAATATAAATTTTAGCATCTTCCATAAATAATAATCCTCCAGAAATCTATTGAGATTCTTTCAATACTCCCATACTTTTAATAACATCAACAATTTCCTGAGTATCTGAACCTTCAGATATTTTACACATTAATGCTAAGTTTTTTACTAATCCACAGTTAGGACCCTCAGGAGTTTCATTTGGACATATTTTACCAAATTGTGTTGGGTGTAAATCTCTTGCTTCAAAGTGAGGTTGACTTCTTGTTAAAGGAGATACAACACGTCTTAAATGAGAAAGAGTTCCCATATAACTTGTCCTATCTAAAAGTTGGCTTACACCAGCTCTACCTCCAACCCAATTACCAGTTGCAATAGCATGTTTAATGTTTTCTGTTAAAACATCAGATCTTACAGCTTGTTTAATTGAGAGTTCTTTACCTCTTGAAATACTTCTTTCTAATTGGTAACTCATATCTCTTGTAAGTGAAGTGAAAGCTACTCTAAATAAATCTTCCATTAAGTCTCCAGATACTCTAAGTCTTTTATTTGTATAGTGATCTTTATCGTGTGGTTCACGTTGACCTTCAATAACTTGGAGTAACATTTCAGTCATTTCAGCTAAATAAATAGCTTTATCATGACGTTTTTCAGGTTCAGTTCCCATATGAGGTAATAAATAC
This sequence comes from Methanobrevibacter sp. 87.7, assembly GCF_002208625.1. Classification (GTDB taxonomy): domain Archaea; phylum Methanobacteriota; class Methanobacteria; order Methanobacteriales; family Methanobacteriaceae; genus Methanarmilla. The sequence goes on along the minus strand of NZ_MRCT01000001.1, from coordinate 18,585 downwards.
CTATCAATAACATCTTTTGCACGTTTAATACGATAATCTTCACTCATTCCTTTAGCTACACGATTACCAATAAATTTAAGAGCTTGTTGACTTAAATAATCCCTTCTTTCCTCTTTAGTTAAATCAGTCATTTCATTAGGATCAAGTTTTAATGAAGGTTCAGATACTTGAATATCATCTGCAATCATCATTTGGAAGTTAAAATCATCTTTAGATATAGCTCTAATAATTTCTTGATCAGTAGAAAGACCTAAAGCACGTAATAAAATAACAAGAGGAATTTCACCAGGAACATAAGGGAAAGATATTCTTAAGAAAACACCTTTTTTACGAGGTTTTTTATATTCTAAGTTAATTCTTGCTCTAAAACCACTTTTAATAGAAGTAACAACAGCTTTAGCACGTCTATCCTCAATATTTCCAATTCTTTCTAAGATTATTTTATTTGGTGCAATTTCTTCCATTGTAACTACTGCTCTTTCAGAACCATTTACAATGAAATATCCTCCAGGGTCTTGAGGATCTTCACCAATATCTTTTAATTCTTCATCACTTAAACCATTTAAATGGCAAATATTTGATTTAAGCATAACAGGTAATTCACCAATATAAACATCTTCAAATTCAGCTTCAGGTTCACCTTCAATATCTAATGCCATTTGTAAGTACATGTGAGCTGAATAATTTAAATTCCTAAGTCTAGCTTCAGTAGGATAAATTTCACTTTTAGAACCATCTGCTTCTTTAGTAAAAGGTGGTTCAATGTGTAATTTACCAGTACGTACAGTATATTTACCTTTTTCTAAACTAATAGGATCAGTAATATCTATAATTTTTTGAATACGGTTTTCTACAAAATCATTATATGATTTAATATGATGGTCTACTAAATTATATTCATCAAAAAATGAATCTACTAATGCCCATGTCTCTTTTGTCATGAACTTCCTCCAGTATCTTTTTAAAAAATTTACAATATAATAAAAAACAACGATACATAGTAAATATTTAATAAAAATAAGAATAATCAATAGTCTAATAAAATAGAAATCATATATTTTAATAATTATAATTAGTAAAAAATAAGATAGTACACTAGTTAATTTCTAGTACTACTATAAAAAAAGTAGTAAACATGCAGAATATACTAAAACTAAAATAAATTTAAGAAATACATAATAAGAAGTGCAGAAATTAAAAATTAAAAAAAAGCAATGATTAAAATACTTAAATTTTATTTACTAAAATATACTTTTTGATTAAACCATTAAATAATATAGTATCTAATCAGAATCTCTGTCTACAACTAACCTGTAAGTTACAAACATTCCGGCAGTTTTACTTTCACGAGTAATTCTAAGAATGTCTCCTTCTTTAGCACCTATTTCTTTAACAACAGGATCTCTTAATAAAATTTTTGGAAGGTTTTCTTCATCATATTCTAAATTTTCTATAAATTCTTCTTTTTCTTTTTCACTTAAAATCTCATGTACAGGAACTAAATCATGTTTTTGGATATCCAATTTCAAATTAATTTCCTCCAATATGAAAAATCGATAAAAAATTATTGAAAAACTCATAAAATAAAAATATAAAAAAACTAGAAAACGGGCCCGACGGGAATTGAACCCGCGGCCGCTTGGTTAAAAGCCAAGCGCTCTGCCAGACTGAGCTACGAGCCCTCACAAATACATTTAAATTTTGGATAGTTTCCAATATTTATTTATGTTAGCATACTATATAAAGCTTTTGTAAAATTAAGAATTAATTAATTTACTTTTAGAAAAGCGCCTTGGCCGGGATTTGAACCCGAGTCGCGGGCTCGACAGGCCCACATGATAGCCCCTACACCACCAAGGCACACTCACTAAATATAAATTAACATATTAAACTCTATAATATGCAACTATTAATACTTTAGTTATCATAGTATATAAAGGTTTGTATATTTCATAATAAAAAAAATAAAATACACGCCTATGATAAATTTAAAATATTAAATCCCGCCTGCCGGACTTGAACCAGCAACATTTGGATCTACAGTCCAACGCTCTGCCAAATTGAGCTAAGGCGGGACAGTGGGACCGCCCGGATTTGAACCGGAGTCTCAGGCTCCCAAAGCCCAAAGGATCGACCAAGCTACCCTACGGTCCCATACAAATATTATATAAAACAATATAACTATCTAATATATTAGATAAAAGATATATATAAATGTTTCGTTTTTTACTATGAAATTTATTAAAAATAATGAAGTTAAATAAAATCATACTAAAAAAATTCTTTCTAAAAATAAATAGAAAAAATATAGAATAAATTTTATCTTAAACTATAAAATAAAGTTTTTAATAAAGTAAAAAACTAAATTAAATAAAATAATAATATTTAAAAAAATTTAAATACTATTATAAGCCCCGAGGGGGAATTGAACCCCCGACCACCAGATTACAAGTCTGGCGCTCTACCGACTGAGCCACCGAGGCATAATTAGTATAATAACATAATTACTTTTATTCAATTTAACATATAAATGTTACTATTATTTTTATATAAAATTTCTAAGAGATTATAGAATAAAATAAATATAAAAATTAACATATGTTATATTGTATGTAAAAATCTAATTCAAACATACAATTCAATATTAAAAACTTTAATGAAATTTTAATAGATAATAAAAATTTAATTATACTTTATTAATTATTAAAAACTTTAATTAGATTTTAAGTTATTTAATAACTATTTTTAAATATTAAAAATTATTAAGAGATAAAAATATGATTAACAGTAAAGAATTATTAAAAGAAACAGAAAACGGATTAACAAATATTAAAAAAATAAAACCATTAACCCAATGTATAACGAACATAGTTACATCTAATGATTGTGCAAATGCAGTTCTTACAGTAGGTGGTTCACCTATGATGGCAGACGATGCTGAAGAAGAGGAAGAAGTTGTAGGAATTAATAATGCACTTGAAATAAATATTGGTAAACTAAGTAAAGACCAAAGAGAAGCAATGTTTGTAGCTTGTAAAAAAGCAAATGAAGAAAATATCCCAATAACTTTAGATCCAGTAGGAGTAGGAATAAGTACTCTTAGAAACGAAGTTGTACTAAAAATAATCAATAATTATGAACTTGCTTCAATTAGAGGAAATATGTCTGAAATAAAAACAATAGCAAGATTAATTGGAATTATCAATGAAGAAACTATTGCAAAAGGAGTAGATGTAGCAGATGATGATATTATTTCAAAAGATAATCTTAAAAGAAATGGTAAAATTGTAAAAGATTTAGCAAACCAACTTAATACAATTGTATTTGCAAGTGGACCAATTGATATTATATCAGATGGAGAAAACACATACACCATAGAAAATGGTAGTGACATGATGCCACGTATAACTGGATCAGGATGTATGCTTTCTGCAGTAGTAGCTGCATTTATTGGTTCAAATAAACCATTAATTGGAGTAATTACTGCAGGTTTAACTACCGCAATTGCAGGAGAAATAGCTGGAGAATACTGTAAAGAAAACAATTTAGGAACAGGTAATTTCAGAGCATACTTCATTGATGAATTATATAAAATGAATTATGAAACTATTAAAAAAATGGCTAAATTCAATTCATTAGAAATATAATTAAAATATAAAAAACTTTAAAATAGGATTATGATAGAAATTAAAATAATTAAATCTTAAATAAAGTTTAAAATAGAAAATAATTAGCAAATAGCTAATTTTAATAAATTAAATTTGAATTTTATAATAAAAATTAGTATAAGTTAAAATATGACAGATAATAATGAAATAATTAATAAATGTTTAAAAGCATTAGAAAATTTAAGAAGAAAAGCACCACTTACACAATGTATTACAAATATTGTAACTGTTAATGATTGTGCAAATGCAGTTCTTGCAATTGGTGCATCACCTTTAATGTCAAATGATGAATCAGAACAAAGAGAAATAGCTAAAATAGATAATGCAATTGTAATTAATATTGGTACATTAACTAAAAGTCAAATAGCTGGAATGTTTACATCTGCAGATGAAGCATATAAAATTCAAACACCAATTGTTCTTGATCCTGTAGGAATTGGAATTAGTGGACTTAGAAATGATACAACATTAAAAATTATTAGAGATTATCATCCAACTGCAATACGTGCAAATATGTCTGAAATTAAAGCAATTGCTAAATTTGTTGGAATTTTAGAAAATGTTGAAAATATTGTTAAAGGTGTAGATGTAGCAGATGAAGATATCATATCTAGTAATAACATTAAAGTAAATGGAAGAATTGTTAAAAAATTAGCAAACCAACTTAATACAATTGTATTTGCAAGTGGACCAATTGATATTATATCAGATGGAGAAAACACATACACCATAGAAAATGGTAGTGACATGATGCCACGTATAACTGGAACTGGATGTATGTTATCATCAATACTTGGTGCATTCATTGGATCAAATGATGACAAACTAATAGCTACAATTACTGCTGGATTAAGTATGGGAATTGCAGGAGAAATAGCTGGAGAATACTGTAAAGAAAACAATTTAGGAACAGGTAGCTTTAGAACTCAGCTTATTGATGAATTATATAAATTAAATAATGAAGAAATTCTTAATAAATCTAAATTAAATAATATTTTAAAAGTAAATATAAATTAAATATTAAATCTATAATATAATTATAAAAATTTTTTAAATAAGATTTTAAAATAATTATAAAAACTTAAATTTATTTAATAAATAATTTTTTATTAATTTTTAAAATGGAGGAATAATATGAAAGACATTGATTATTCTTTATATCTTGTAACTAATAGTAAAGATAAAAGAAATCAAGAATTCTTAAATATCATTGAAGAAAGTATTAAAGGTGGAGTAAGTATTGTACAAGTTCGTGAAAAAGAATTAGATCTTATACCATTTTATGAAAAAGCAAAGGCAGTTAAAGAAATAACTGATAAGTATGATATTCCACTTATAATCAATGATAGATTAAGTATTGCAATAGCTCTTGGTGCAGATGGTGCACATGTAGGTCAAGATGATATTGATGGTGCATTAGCAAGAGATATACTTGGACCAGATAGAATACTTGGAATTTCTGCTCAAACAGTTGAACAAGCAAAAAAAGCAGAAGAAGATGGTGCTGATTATATTGGTTGTGGAGCTGTTTTTACAACAAATACTAAAAAAGATGCAGATTCTGTAAGTATTGAAGACTTTAAAAAAATAAAAGAATCTGTAAATATTCCAGTAATTGCTATTGGTGGAATTAAAACAGAAAATGTTAAAGAATTAAAAGGTACTGGTGCAGATGGAATATCTGTAGTTTCTGCAATTATGAATGCAGAAGAACCAAAAAAAGCTAGTGAAAAATTACTTGAAGAGTTTAAAAAAATATAATTAAACTCTTATATTATTTCTCATATTTATTTAAATATAAAAAAATAAATAATAAATAGAATCTATTTTTAAAAGAACTTAATTTCAAGATATTAAAAACTTATAAAATCTATTTTTAAAAAAAAAATAATTTAAAAAAATAGCTAAAAATATTAAAACAAGAAAATAACTGAAAACTAAAAAATAGCTAAAAATATTAAAAAATATAAAAAAAATTATAGATTTAATTTTTTATCAAATCTTTTTTTATTATTAATTAATGCTTCAACTGCATCTAGTTTTTTACCAGCAAGTAAATTAATACAAGCTCCACCACCACTACTTACATGATTAACCTTATTTTCATATCCCATATTTACAGTAGCAGCACCAATATGTCCACCACCAATAATTGAATAACCATTAGATGATACAATAGCATTAATAATATCTTCAGTACCTATTGAAAATAATGGATTTTCAAATACTCCTGCAGGACCATTTGCAAATATTGTTTCTGCATGCATAATAGATTTCGCATATTCTGCACTAGTGTTTTTACCAATATCATAAATTGGATAATCTGGAATTTCATCAATAGAAACATCTACTCTTTCATTACCTATTTCAACAGCTACATCTTTAGGATATACTATTTGATTAGGATATTTCTCAAGTAAACCTTTACATTTATCAATCATATCAAGATATCCTTGAGATTTAATTAAATCCATATTTGGTTTTCCAATATTATATCCTGCTGCTGCAAGGAATATATTTGCAACAAGACCACTTGTTAAAACATAATCAGCAGTACCATTTTCACATACATTTTCAGCTACCATAATAGAATCATCAGCTTTCATACCACCAAGTGCAAATACACATGGAGATTTAACATTATCTAAAGTAGATTGAATAATATGTAATTCATGTTCCATTACACGACCTGCAGCAGAAGGTGTATTAAGTGTAAAACCTACAAGTGAAACTTGTCCACGATGAGCAGCTGCAAAAGCATCATTAACAAAATAATCAATTAATGGTGAAAGTTCACGTACAATCATAGATTGTGCTTGTTGTTCAATAGGACGTTTTAATGATTCTTCTGAAAAAAACCTAACATTTTCAAGAAGAAGAATTTCCCCTGGACGTAGATTATTAATTGCAAGTTTAGCAGGAGTTGAGAATATACTATCAACATATTTAACTTTCCTTCTAAGAAGTCTACTTAAAACATCAGAATGTTGTCTTAAAGTGGTAAAATCTTTTTTACCTGGACGTGATTGATGAGCTAAAATTATCACTCTAGCTCCTTTTCTTGCAAGTTCCAAAATTGTTTTAGAATGCAATTTCATACGTGTATCATCTAAAATAGAACCAGTGTTTGGATCTACTGGTGAATTAATATCAATTCTTAAAAGTACTGTCTTACCTTCTACATCAAAATCATCAATAGTATAAAACTTTCCAACCATTATCCCACTCTTAAAAAATATATTATTAATAAATTTGTAATTACTATTTTATAAAATTTAGTAAAATATCAAAATTAAATACTTAAAGAAGGTATAAATTTGTAATTACTATTTTATAAAATATTAAAATTAAATATTTAAAGAAGACATGAATATTAAATTAAAAAATTTAAAATTAATACCATTTATTTGCATTATCACTAGATAGTTTAACAGATGCAGAACCATTTCCAACTATATATGGACCATGTCCAGTGAAAACATTTTCAACATCTAATTTAGAAAGTCTATTAAGTGAATTTTTCATATCTTCAGTACTACCTGTTTTAAAATCACTTCTTCCAAAACTACCATCTGAGAATACAGTATCTCCAGTGATTAATGATTTACCATCATATAAACATATACCACCATGAGTATGTCCTGGAGTATGAATAACTTTAAAATCATTAAATTTATCATTTTCATGAATTACAGATACATCAATATCTGGAACTTTAGATCCAAAATGACTTGCAACTGTTTCTTCACCATCTGCTCTTTTAACTGCATCTGCATCTAATTCATGCATATAAACTTCAAGACCATATTCTTTTTGTAAATATTCATCTGCACCTATATGATCAAAATGACAATGAGTATTTACAATCTTATTAATATCCTCAATTTTTATATTAGCTTCTTTAAGATTTTCAAAAAAATAATCTAAATGACGACCTGTTCCAGGATCTACTAAAACATCATCAAAAATATAGGAATTAGAATCTAAATCCATACCAATAATAGCAACTACATTACCTACTCTTTCCATAATATCAACTTTTAACTTTTAATTAAATAATTTTAAATATTAATAATAATTATTTTAAATCTAATTTCATACCATAGCAACCATAATCAAGACCAAAATAATATGAAATACAAATTCCTGCAATTATATTACTAATAAAACCATGTTTATAATTATTATTAAATAGTTTAAAGAAATTATAACTATCTTGTTTAAATCCAAATTTAGAATAAAAATTAGGTAAAGACTTTTTAAATGATTCAACATCTAATTTTACACAATCACAACCTAAATCTTTAGCAATATTAATACAATAATTAACTAATTTAGAACCCATTTTATTATGTCTAAATTTAGGATTTACATATAAAATTCCAATATAATACTCATTATCTCCAACATATGAAGCAAGAATCTCATCTAAAATTGTAAACATGTACACTCTAAAACGTGAACTACAATTTGTATCTAAAAATGCTTTAATTATTTCAGAATATGAAAAATCACAACCCATATATGAGATTACTATACCTAATATATTATTATCTTCAGAAGCAACAGTTATAAAATCTCTATGATAAAGATTTTTAGTATCTGAAAGTATTAATTTAGATATTGCTTTAATTGCATTATCTTTATTTTTAAATAAAAAATTAAACATTTGATCGGTTTGATAAATCCAATCAGCAATAATATCTATATTATCATCTTCAGATAATGATCTATAAACAACCATATTATCTATAAAAAGATTTATAATTTACTTACAAGGTCAAGTAAAGCATTTCTTGGATCTTCAGCTTTAACAATACCTGATGCAAGAAGTACTCCTTCAGCACCTAAATCAATTGCTGAACGCATATCTTCACCAGTAGAAATACCTGCACCACATAAAACTTTAACATCTTTATTGATAGATTTAACTTTATCAACAGTTCCTTTAACTACTTCTGGTTCTGCTTGAGATACAGAAATACCAGTTCCAATAAGTTGAGGAGGTTCAATAGCAACAATATCTGGATTAAAACATGCTGCAGCTACACTAGTTTCAACGTTATTTGTACAGATACAAGATATTAAATTATTATCTTTTAATTTTTGATTAATTGACTGAATATCTGCAAGTGTTAATCTTTTTTCTGAATGATTTAATAAACTTCCATCAATACCATTATCAATTAATGCTTCAAATAAAGTAGAACCTGTATGACTACCTGGAGAAATAGCATCAATATGTTGAGATAAAATAGGAATACTAGTTTCTTCTTTTATTCTGTAAATATCACAAGCTTGAGGTGCAGCTATCATTTGAATTCCAGATTCATCAGCAGCACTTTCTAATGCTTTAGCTAAATCTAAAGCTTTTTCACCACTTGCTTCTAAATAAGTTTTGAAGTTTAAGATTACAACAGGAGTTTTAATATTAACCATAATTTATACCTCATTAGTTATATAATTAAATTATTTTAAATTAAAAATTACAATATTAATTATATAATTTATAGATTAATATATAAATAATTAAAGAAGTATTTAAATTATAGAATTTAATAATAAAAATATATTAATAAATTAAATTTTCATACTAATTAAAAAAAATATAAATAAATAGAATTAGGTAATCTTATGGCATTAACAAGGGAAGAACAAAAAATATTAGAAAAAAGTGGTTATCGTTTTTTAGGAAAAAATGGTCATGCAGCATGTAAAATTTGTCATTGGACACGTGAAAGTATTGTAAATCGTGATGTTTGTTATAAACAGAAATTTTATGGAATAGAATCTCATAGATGTTTACAAATGTCTCCTGCAGTTCCATTTTGTCAACAAAAATGTTCATTTTGTTGGAGAGATTTATCACTTACTAAAACAGAATGGGAAGGTCCATGGGATGATCCAGAAACAATTATAGAAGATGGAATAAGAGAACATAATAAACTTTTATGTGGATATTATGGTAATGATAAAGCAGATAAAAAGAAATTAGAAGAAATGAAAAAACCAACAAATGCTGCAATTTCTCTTGCAGGAGAACCTACATTATATCCAGATATTGATGGTCTTATCGGTGAGTTTAATCATCAAGGATTCTCAACATTTCTTGTATCAAATGGTCAAAATTATGAAAAATTAAATAGTCTAGAAAATGAACCAAGTCAAACATACCTTTCCTTAGATGCTCCTAACAGTAAAATATATAAAAACTTATGTAACCCACAAATAGATGATGCTTGGGATAATTTAAACAAATCACTTGAAATTCTTAATACATTTACTAATAATACTGCACTTCGAATAACCGTTGTTAAAGGAAAAAACATGATTAATCCAGAGGATTATGCAAAACTTATTGAAAAAGCCGATCCAACATATATTGAAGTAAAATCTTATATGTGTGTAGGTTCATCAAGAGATAGATTAAGTTTAGATAATATGCCAACTTACGATGAAGTTAATAAATTTGCATCAGAAATTGGAGAAAATTGTGGTCGTAGTATAACAAATGGTTCTGAAATAAGCCGTGTTGTACTACTTACAAAAGATTAAACAAAAAAAAATCTCTAACAAAAAACTATCTACAAATTACAAAAAACTCCAATAAAAACTACATACAACTTACACAAAAAACCAAAAAAAACTTTTAACAATAAAATACATTAACTTATTACATATAAAAAAAATTAATCTAATTAATCTTTTAATTTAAATTTATAATAAAATAAACTATTTTTAAATTCTTTTAATTAAATTTCTATAAATATAAACTATTTTTTCATGAAAAAAATTAATTTTATAAAAAATTTTACAAAAAACAAAATTAAAAAACTAGAAAAAACTAAGAAAAAATCTAAAAAAATAAAGAAGTCTAAAAAAAACAAAAAATAGTCATTAAAAAATGACTATTTAAAAAAATCTATCTTCTAACAGTTATTTTACTAGTTACTGTTTTAGCAGCAAAAGTACCATCACCAGCAAAACGAGTAGTAATAGTATAAGTACCAGCACTACTGAATTTTACTTTAAGAGTAGCTTTACCATTCTTATCAGTTTTTAAATTATATACTTTACCATTTACAGTAACAACTAATTTTTTACCAACAGCATTAACATACTTTTTACTATCTAAAGCACTAACACCTTTAAGAACAAAAGTCAAAGTTCTGTAAGTATTAACTTTAAGAGTACTAAGACCACCAACAAGAATAGTAGTAGCTTTACTATTAACAGTAATTTTATTTACAACAAAACTACCATTATAATCATCATCACCTAAAAAAGCAATAGCAAAAGTGTAAATACCTGCCCATGCAAGGTTAATCTGAAGTTTAGCAACACCACTTGCATCAGTAACAAGATTATAAACAACACCATTAAAACCAATACTAACCGGCTTACCAGCTAAAACATTACCCTCAGAATCTTTAAGAACAACACTAAAGTATCCGCCACGTTCACCATTATAAAAATCAACAGCAGTCTGAGTAAAATCACTAGAAACAATATTAGTAGCTAATCTTGGAGATTTTTTAACAATGATAAAGTTATCAGATGCACTAGATTCAAAGAAATATTTATTTCCAGTAAAGTTAGCAGTGAAATATATTTTACCTTCTAAACCAGTAACATTAGCAATACCTTTTTTATCAGTAGTAATAGTACCTACTTCAGTACCATTTACACTATATATAATATTAGCATCAGGTATTGGATTACCATTAGAATCAAATAAATTAACTAGTATATTACCATAATCATCAATATCAATTTTAATATTAGATTGATTTTTTATAGGATTATTATTATTTACAGTATTATCTTCAACAGCATAAACTGCATAATCACCAACTGTATTATTAGCAATAATATTATTGTTAGTTACAGTATTTTTAGTAGTAGATGTAAGATTTATACCATAATATCCTGTAGAACTAATATTGTTACCTTCAATTATTCCATTGTTTTTATATATTACAATACCGATATTAGCAGATTCAATTGAATCACCAGTGGTTGGATTAGAAAGTCCTAAACCATTAAGGATTATATTATTATCTTTAATAATTAAACCATTTTTATCACCACTAGATCCAATACCTAAAGTATAATTACCATCTGCAGTAATATTATTAGAAATTACAGTTTCATTAGTACCCATTAATTCAATACCATAAACAGAGTTAGCTAAACCATAAATTGTATTATTAATATAATTAACATTAACTGCACCACTCCATGCTGCTGAAGCAATAGGATAACTTACACCAACTCCAGTAGAACTAATATGGTTATTAGTAATATTACCAGTAGATGGACCATTTACATAAATACCATTTGCATAATTATTTGAATTAACATTAATTGTATTATTATCAAGTATAAAAGTAGAAGGAGAACTTATAAAATCACCGTCATCATCATACATAGAAATTCCATTAATATTAACTCCATATACATAACTGTTACCATTAGTTATAATAACATTATTAAGCATATCAAAATCAGATACTCCTTTAACAAATATATTATATAATGTATCATAAGAACCTATACTATCACTGTAAGTAGTATTTATTTTATTATTTTTAAAAGAAACTTTATTAGTACTAATAATAGAAATACCACCATTATAACAGATTACATTATAATAAGTATCATAATCTAATGGAACAGAAGGAACCGTATTATTAATTGAATTATTTTCAATTAAAATATCAGAAGAATCAGAGACATAAATTGGGAAATTATATGTTTTATTTCTAGTATTTCCATTAAATACAATATTATTATTAATTATATTAACATTAGAAACACTATCAACATAAATTCCATATGAATCACTATTTTTATTTGATTGATTTATAGAAACATTGTTTATAGTAATATTATTTCCACCAACCATAATTGCTGAATCTTGTTCACTATTAATAAGTTTTAAATTATTTAAAGTAATATCATCATTAGCTAAACAAATACTAGTATCATAAATAGTAGCATTAATACCATTAATATTAACTTTAAAATCAAAGGTAATTCCATCTAAAACATTTCCATCAGAATTAGTAATATTTGAAAAATTACCTTTTAAATTAAAAGTAGAACCTTCAGGAACAATATCTTTATTTAAAAAACCATCCTGAGTAAAATAGTTAAAAAAGGTATTATTTTCTACATCAAATGACATATCCTCATTTTCAGATAAAACATCAATATTTGAATTTTCATAAACAGAATTATTTAAATCTATTTGAGCATTATTTACTTGATTTACTGTGTTTGAATTAGTATCATTAAGATCTGTAGCACTAATTCCAGATATACATAAAAAGAAAATAGCTAAAATAGAAAATATTAAAATACTCTTTTTATAATCCACACTTTTCACCTCTTAATATATAGGAAAATAGGAAATTAATTTTTTAATTTTTAAATAAATTTTTACAAATTTATATAAAAATTATTTTAAATAAAGTAAATTGAACTTAATCAAAATTACTTAATGTATAATATAAATTAAAAAATATTTAAATATTACCAAAATAATTTACAAAATATCAAAGTAAATTGAAGATATAGTATATAAATAAAAACAATTTATAAGGTATAAAAAAATGTAGAAAATTAAAATCAATAAAAAATTAAAAAAAATACCTAAAAAACAATAAAAAAGAAGATTAATAAAAATAATAAAAAAAATTTAAAATCTATCTCATTTAAAATCAAATTAATAATTTTAAATAATAAAAAATAGTATTTTAATTAAAAATTGAATAAAAATAAAAAAAATATAGATAGTAAATGACTATCTATACAATAACTAATTTTGAACTAGTTGTTTTAGCACTAAAAGTACCATCACCTGCAAAACTTGTAACTACAGTATAAGTTCCTTTTTTATTAATTGAAACATTAATACTAGCAACACCATTACTATTTGTTTTAACAGTATAAGTTTTACCATTTACAGAAACTTTAACAGTTTTACCAACAGCATTAACTGTTTTTCCAGTGTTTGTAGCATTAACTCCAGTTAATTTTATAGTGATAGTTTTTCTTAAAGCATTAGCTTTATACTTAACATCATTAACAGTTAATTGTGTGGTTTTAGGATTAATAGTAATTTTAGCAACAACGAAACTACCATTATAATCATCATCACCTAAAAATGCAACAGCAAATGTGTAAATACCAGGCCATGCAAGATTAATTTGTAATTTTGCAAGTCCATTGGAATCAGTAATAAGATTATAAACAACGCCGTTAAAACCAATACTTACTGGTTTATTTGCTAAAAGATTACCATCAGAATCTTTTAAAACTACATTAAAGTATCTTCCTCTTTCACCATTATAAAAGTCAACTGCAGTTTGGGTAAAATTACTATAAATAATATTAGTAGTTTTTCTTACAGGATTTTTAATTAAAACATTAGTAGACTCTTCAACTTTAAAGTTACCTACATTATAAATAGCTGTAAAACGGAATTTACCATTTACATTATTAATAACAACCATACCATTTTCATCTGTAGTATATGTTTTATTAGCATTATTTATAATACAAGTAATTGGTGCATTTACAATAGGATTACCTGAAGCATCAGATAATTTAGCAACTAAATTATTATCCAAACAATCAATTGTTAATTTAGGTTCACTGTAAATTATAAATTTTGTAGAGTTTTTAGAAGATTCATAATTATTATCACCAGAATATTCTGCAGATAATGTATAATTACCAATACCTAAATTAGGAATTTTAAATATTGCATAACCATCATTTACATCAGCATAATATTTTGTTCCACTAATATCAATAGATACTGATCCTGTAGCTACTGAAGGAAAAACACTTACATTAACAAGTAAATCATTTCTAACAACAGTATTTTCAGCATTAACATTAATATAAGAAGGTGCTTTTAAAATATTAACATATACTGAAGAACGATTTGAATCATAATATTCATTACCATTATATATTATAGTAAAAATGTAATTTCCAGATTTAGTAAAGACATATTGTAAAGAAGCTATACCTGAATTAACATTAATATTACGAACGTCTTCATTAACACCATTAACATTAATTAAAATTGTAACAACATCACTTTCTACAGGATTATTATTCCAATCATTAAGTTTAACAATTAAATTTGATGAAGTATTAACAGGAATTTTATTAGGGAAATCAAAACCTAAAACAGTGTAAGATTTAACATTAGTAACTGATGAAACATTAGAAGCTAAATATTTATCATTTTCATTAAAAACAACAGTTATTTTATAAGCTCCTGGTTCAAAATCATATAAATATGAGAAATTACCATCTTTTAAATCAAACTCAGTTTTATTATATAATTTTCCATTATTATTATAAATTGAAATAAGAGCAGTAGTACTAAAATTTATAGGATTACCACATTCATCAAGACTTATTATAGTAATATTTTTTCCATTTACAACAATATCATAATTAATATTAAGTTTTGTAATACTAACAGAAACTGAATTTGTACTAGATTTATACATGTCATTTTCATCATAAAATGCATAAATAGTGAAATTTGCTTCTTTATTGGAATTTATTATATAATATGAAGAATCTTTAGATAAATCATATATTTTTTCATCTTCACCATTTTTAATTCTAATAGTACCATTTTTAACAATATTATTATTTTCATCTTTTACTGTAAAGTAAATATAATCATCAACATCAACTTTAGATTTACCTTTATTTTCAATATATACGAAAGTTGACATTTTAGTAATATTTGCAAAACCTGTAGAACTTTTATTAGAAGGATTATAATTAGATCCACCTAAATAATATCCAATTATTGAATAATTACCTGCTTTGATGAAATTATAATTAATTTGAGCAATACCATCTTTTACAAATGCAGTATGATTTTTATTATTGATTTCAAAGTAAACAATACCATCTTCAACAAAAAAACCATTATTTACATCAGTAACAATTGCTTTAATAGTAGTATTACCCATAGTTTTACCAGTAATGTTTTCAACAACAATAGTTGCATTATTTAAATTTAAACGAGGAGTTGTAAATGCTTTAATACATGCAACTTGACCTCCATCATACCAATGACCATAATCAGACATATTCATAGAATAATCATATAAATCAATCCAATTATTTCCATCATAACTGAAATATGAAACATTTGGATATAATGTAATTCTATATGAAGAAGCTTCTTCTATAGGGAAATTTGCAAGATTGGTAGTATTAATTTTAATTGCAATAGTAAATTTATCTCCTTTAGCTAAAGGAATTAATTTATTTAATTTAATAGTATAATATCCTGAAGTAGTAGATCCAGAAACAGTATCTACTAATACATCATTTAAATAAACATATCCAGTATAATCAGTTAATGCAGATTCAAAATAAGTTGAAAATGCAGCTAAGTAATCATTACTTACAGAAGTAAAAGTATTTTTATACCAAATATTATTTTTTCCTGTTACAAACCAGTCACTCATTCCACCAGTATCATACTGATAATTTCTATTATATTTTGTTGAATCATTTAAAATAAAACAGAATGCATCTTGAAGACCTACTTGACAGAATCTAGTATCATAATAAGAGACATAGAAATAACCATTATCTCCCCAACTACTTCCCCAACTATTTTTAACAATCCAAGCACCATTGCCAGCAGGAGTATAATAGAAATTGTCTTTTGAATAATTATCATCCCATCCAACAATAGTTACTGCGTGATTAGAATTTTGTTGAGTATTAGAATAATAGCTATACCTATTTAAATAAGAAGATGAATAATACATAGATACTCCAACAGCACCATAATCTAAAATTGCTCTTTTTATATTATCATTATCGGTATAACTTGACCTAGCAGGAATATAATATACATTTTGAACATGTAAAATAGTTTCATTATTAAATAAATGAGAAACATATGAATAATCATCATATATGTCTAATGACTCATTAATAGGTCCTTGCCAACTTACTAAATAACCTACAGACATGGAAGTAAGTCCACCTTCATTAGGTAATAATTTAGTACTACCACCTACAAACATCAAACCATATTCTGAATAATATACAGCAAGATTTTTCATATTTTCTTCTGAAAAATCATAAGTTTGATTATTTGCTTTTAATATAGAAGATTCTAAAGCAGCAAGAGCAGAAAATGCCCAACAACTACCTCCTTCTAATTGATTTTTAACAGGAGTAACATAACCATGTTCTACAAGATTATATTTACTTGGAAGAGTTCCATTATATTTTTTATTATCATTTACAATTACAGTAGCATTAGATCCACCATAATATAATGGCCAAAAACTTTGATTATAAACATTATTAGATACGTCATCATCATAATTATTTGCAAATGTAGTATCAACCATTATAAAACTAGGATTTCCATTTGAAAAAATTGCACTACCAATACCATAAGCATCATTATAATTAAATTCAGTACTAGTTACCTTAAATGAAGTTCCATTATCAACAAATAATGCACCACCATTCATAACTTTATTAGTATTAAATTTAGAGTTACTAACAGTTATTGGAGAGAAAATATCAAATATTGCTCCACCTTCATATTTAACAGTATTATTAATAAAATTACAATTATCAATATTAACCTTAGAACTTAAAGCAGAAATAGCTCCACCAAAATTAGCATTACAATTAGTAAAATTATTATAATTACATTTTAAAGTAGAACTTAATGCATAAATTGCTCCACCTGCATCATCTAAAGAAACAGTGTTATTAAATAATGTATTAGAAATAGTTACAACTGTATTATATACTGCTATAGCACCACCATAAATATAGGAAGTGGAATTCATAAATACTGAATCATAAATATCTAATGTTCCATCTGCTAAATATATACTAGCACCATAGGATGCCTTAGCATTAATAAAACTACAATTTTTCAAAGATACATTCGGATTATAATAAGAATATTGAGCTTTAGCTCCATAAATAAATCCTCCAAATGTATTATCTAAACTACCAGTACCATAAGTTGAATTTGAAAAAATAACATTATTAGCAATCAAATTCCTATAAACAGTAACACTAAATTTATCAAGTGTTAAATTATTTAAATACAATGTACCTAATTCATTAATTGAAAATCCATAACGATTATAAGCATTAATTATTACATTATTAGATTCACCAGTAATAGTAGTATTAGAGCGTATAGTTAAAGTATTACCTAAATTATATGTACCATCCGCTAAAAATACTTTTTTACCATTAATTTCATGACTAAAATATTTATAAGGATTATCTTTAGAACCATTACCATCTACAGATGCAGAAGCATTGAAATAAATATCATAATCCTCAGAATCTATTTCAGAAAGATTTTGAATTTCAGAAGAAATTCCTTTATACTCAGATTTTTCATCATGAGAAGTATACTCATAATAAGATGAATTAGAATCTGATAAAACATACGCAGATGAAGTAAAATTATTATTTAAAGTAGAATCCAAAGAAGAATTTGTATCAATACTATTATTCAAATCCTCTGCAGAAACAGCAGATAAGGAGAATATTAATAATATTAATAAAAATATCGGAAAAAGAATCCTACGATTTTTAAGAATCATAACAAATACTCCAAAAGTTTATTAAAATATATCTAAAAAAAAATTTTAAAACACATTAAATAACCTACTAAAATTTTAATAATTTCTAAAATATAAACACTAAATTTATTATATAAATATAGAAAATTAAAAAAATAAAATATTACCTTATTAATATTTACTAAAAATAAATATAAAAAACTAACTATTTTTTTCTAAAAATTCTAAATAAAAATCAGAAAAATGTCTAAAAAGCTAAAAATAAAAAACATGAAAAATTATATAAC